>DATFTU010000471.1:0-5755 GCA_035261565.1 Bacteroidia bacterium | reverse complement strand
CCGATTTGCTGGCCGCATAGTTTGCCTGACCCGATAAACCATCTTTAGCAATGGATGACAGGTTTACAAAACGTCCTTTTCGGTTAGCTAAAAACGTTGGTAAAAACGCACGCATTACATAAAATGTACCGCTAAGGTTTGTTCCAATAACATCATCCCACTCATCATCGGTCATGCTAAAGGCAAGGTTGTTTCTGTTAATGCCTGCATTATTAATTACGGTATCAATCGTATCAAAATCATCCAGCACGGCATCAACTACATTAACCACTTGGTCGTTATATCTAACATTCAGCTGATAGCCTTTGCACATTTGGTTAGGCGCAATTCGTTTAGCCTCATCCAATATTTTTTGCACATCGGTATTCGGGTTGTTGTAGGTAAAAGCCACATCATGGCCTTTTTCTAAAGCCATCATCATGGTTTTATAACCAATTCCTCTTGAAGCGCCCGTTATAAAAATTTTCATATAGAATTACCTCTTGTTTTTCCCTGTGTATTTTTTAATTAAGCTGATACTATTTAAGCCCCCAAAACCAAACGAGTTTTTTAATAAAATATTTACTTCGTGTTTTGTGCGGGTATTTCTGCAAACATCCACATCAACTTCAGGATCTAAATTATCAATGTTTATAGATGGGTGTAATTCGTTTCTGTTCATTTGCAAAATAGCAGCAACAGTTTCAACTGTAGCAGCACTCCAGCAAGTATGGCCTAACATAGATTTTGGAGCGTTTATTTTTAGTTTTTTGCAATGATCGCCAAACACATCTTTAATAGAACGTAATTCGGTTAAATCTCCTAACGGAGTTGAAGTAGCATGTGCGCTCACATAATCAACTTCTTCAGGTTTTACGCCGCAGTTTTTTAATAAGCGTTTCATTAAACGTGCTTGGCCAATTTGCGAAGGCTGAGGTAAGTGGTTACCATCTGATGATGATTCTACGCCTAAAATCTCAGCATAAATTTTTGCACCACGTGCAATAGCATGGTCATAGTCTTCTAACACTAACGATGCTGCACCATGTGATGGAACAAAGCCTTCGCGTTTAGTATCGTACGGGCGACTTGCTTTATGCGGCTCATCAATAAACGATTTGTATGAAATGGCTCCCATAATAGCCATGCCTTGCAAATCAAGCGGCGAGTAATCAAGTACCGGCGCAACAACCATAGCTACAGGCACATCGTGTAATTGAATTTCATCAACCGCGCAACGCAATGCCACGTTACCGCTTGCACAAGCAGCACCCACAGTATAAGCAGGGCCATGTAGTTGTAAAATATCGGTTACACTGCCAACGTGGTGTGTGTCTAATCCATATAAGGCAAATAAACCATCAACAAAATCAGGATCATCGTTAAACGTATCATGATTTTCGAAGGTATATTTTTGGTTCAGGTTATGCCCTGCAACAACGGTTGCAATGTTGTTACCGTCTTTAATTTCGGTTATATAACCCGAATCTAACATAGCCTCAACAGCTGTTTGTAAAGACACGGCTATAGAGAAAGGTGATTTTTTACCTAATTTATTTAAACGGTTAAAAACATCATCAGGCACTTTGCCTTTGTAACTATCAATTTTTGCATTGATATCGTAATTACCTAAGTCGCCGCCAACTTTACTGTAAATTTTGCTCGAATCTAAAGTTGTCCAGTTGCATATAGCAGATTTTCCGGCCAACAGGTTTTCAATAAATGAGTCTAAATTATCTCCGATCGGAGTATTAATCGACATGCCTGTTACTACTACGCGTTTTTTTAACATAAACGTTTTATTTTATATTGTTTTGTTTTTTATGGATAATATACTTCTAAAATACTGTGCGAATATATCTCATTATTTATTAAAACCTGCGCACTCATTAATCCCATAAAATCATCATCTTCGATAGATTTTACACGAATTGTTAAAATATCGCCAGGTTTAACCCCTTTATTAAAGCCTGCGTTATGCACGCGGGTAAATAAACCTTTTATAGGCTCGCTTTTATCAGTAATCTCTAAAGTGTTGTTTTTTATAAAATATGATAAGCATAAACCTGCCTGCCCCATGGTTTCAACCTGAAACACACCGGGGTAAACCGGCATGCCCGGAAAGTGGCCTGCAAACACAGGGTCTTTTGGGTCTACCGCACTGGTAACTTCAAGTATAGTTTCTTTAATGTTTATAGCAGTAATAGAAGTAATCAGCATAAAGGGCGGACGATGAGGTATAATTTTGTAAATATCTTCCTTACCAAAACTAACTTTAGCCGTGCCTTGCGGCAATTCTATAACATCTCTTTTTAAGCTATTTATTAAAGCTTCTCTTTCTTCTAAGTTCACAGGATGGTAATTAGTTTTTTATTTTTTTTAAGATGTTGCTTAACACTTCGCCCGGGCCAACTTCGGTAAAATCGCACTCTCCCTGGTAATGTACGTACTCTATGCTTTGCAACCATTTAACTTTATTATCTAACTGGTTAACCATGTTTTTTAATATGCCCGCTACATCATCAGGATACGGAGCTGCTGTATAGTTTGATATAACCGGAACGCTGCATATATTTAATTTCATAGCCGAAATAAAAGACTCAAACTGGGCTTTTACCGGAGTCATGTAACGCGAGTGGAATGCACCGCTAACTTTTAACGGAATATATACAAAACCTTCTTCTTCAAAAAAATCGGCTGCTTTATCTAACTCATCCAACGGGCCCGATATAACCATTTGAGCAGGTGTGTTTACATTGGCCACATCAATAGCCGGAAAATTTTTCTGTAAAATTTCTTTCACCTCTTTATATTCGGCACCCACAATGGCAGCCATGCCTGTATTCCCAATTGAGAACATTAGCTCGCCACGTTTTTGCACAATTTTTAATCCGGTTTCAAAGTCAAAAACACCTGCAGCATTTAAGGCATTAAATTCGCCTAAACTATGCCCTAAATAATAGTCAGGAGCCTTGCCCCCATCTTTCACATATTTTTGATGGGTAAGATAGTTAAGTAGAAATAAAGCAGGCTGGGTATAACTGGTTTGGTTTAATTTATTATCGGGGTTAGTAAGGCAAATATCGGATATATCATAACCCAAAGCTTTGTTAGCCGCAGCCACAGTATCCGGAAATTCTTTAAATAACTGCTCGCCCATGCCTTGAAACTGAGAACCTTGCCCGGGGAACATAATTACCTTAAGAGTCATTTTTTGAAATTTACCGCAAAAATATGCTTTTCTGCGAATATTTAAGGGTTTTGTTTAGGGGTGGTATTTAACAATAAAAGACGGTCGTAAACATAACTGCTAATAAAAATAAATACAGGCACAGTTACAAGGGCTCCAAGCACATCAATGGCATAATGAGCTTTTAAATATACGGTGGCAAAACAAATGCCCAGTACAAAAGGCAGGCCTACAAAAAACAGGGTCAGCTTTTTTTGGTATTTTATAGATACATAACTTAAAATAAGCCCCAACCCCACATGCGAACTCGGGAAAGCCCCCGTAGGCTCTTCGTAATTAAGCAATAAATACTGCATAAACTTACCAACCGGGTATGGCGGCACAGGCTCGTGCCCAAGTGTATTAAAATAAAATTGCGGACCCACTACAGGCAGCACATCAAATATAATATAGTATAAGTAAAACGAAAAACATACAATAAAAATGGGTTTATATGATATGGCGGTTTCGTTTATATATATGGTTATGCAAACCACAGCGGTAATAAAATAATACGAGATATAAGAAATATTCATTATCTCATTAAACCATCCATGCGGCATGGCTTTACAAAATTCCAGGCTGGGCTGAAAGCCCCATATATATTGGTCGGCTCCCGAGAAATAAACATCTAAATCATGCTCTATAATAATATTTTTCATAAAGCAGGTTTCAGAATAGAAAAAACTAAGAAAAACCAAAGGGTATAAATGCCGTACAAACGAAATTACTTTACCCGGGTAATTTTTATCTATATAAGCAAGGCAAAAAATAAATGTTATTAATCCAACTCTCCATATCAGATGCGATAAGGCCCCATTTAATTGCGAAATGCCTGCAAGCATATAAAGTCCCGAAAGCACCAAATAAAATAGAGTGCCTAAATCAAGCGGAGAAAGTTGCGCCAGTAAATTATTACGGGATGTAGTTTTCAAGTTTACACAGCAAGTTGGTACAGGCGATATGTTTTATAAACCTTGGCGTTTATATTTATCAGTGCCTGATTCATCATTTCGTTAGTTTCTAAAATTAAAGATGCTTCGGCCGCATCAATGCCACGGGCTCTTCCGTTTTGTATTGTCCTCGAATAAAAGCAGGCTTCTATTCCCAGTTTACGGTAACCCTCAATTACTCCCAATACAACCACACGCATTTTATCAATTTTACCACGGCCAAACAGTAATTTAAAAATACCGGTTGGCAACAGGCGGCCACGTTTTACACCTTTAAGTACCTGGTTTATATCCGGAAATGTAAACGAAAACCCTATCATTTTTCCGTCTTTCTCGGCTACAAAACACAGGTTAGGGTCCATTACCATTTTCATATCATTGCACAGGTGCACAAACTCATTTTTGGTCATGGGTACAAAGGCTTCATTTTTTTCCCAGGCCGAGTTAAAAACCAAATGTGCCTGGTCAACCTCTTCCTTAAATTTTTTCATGTTTACGGTACGGATGGTAATACCTTTTGTTTTCAAACGGTTTTCAAATGCATCCGAAATACGGATAGCTTTTTCCGACACCTCTTCTGATGTTACATAGTACGCATAAAAATCAACCTTTTTGGTAAAGCCATATTGCTCGGCAAATTTTGAGTAATAGGGTTTGTTATACCCCATCGACATCATGGGTGGTAAATCAAAAGCATCAATATGCCAGCCAAAAATCTCGTTGGTTGATATACTGGTAGGGCCAACAACATTGGTAAGTCCTTCTTTTTTTACCCACTCGGTAGCAGCATCAAACAATTTTTTAGCCACTTCATAATCTTCTATACATTCAAAAAAACCAAAAAAACCTTCGTTCTTTCCGGTAAATTTTATGTGGCTTCCGTTTTTAATACCTGCAATACGCCCAACTAACTTACCATCTTTATAGGCTAAAAATAGCTGGGCTTTAGAGTGCTCGTAAAAAGGATGCTTATTGGGGTTCAGTAAATCTTTTTGCCCCAGGTATATTTCAGGAACATAGTTTGGGTCGCCTGCGTACAAATCATGCGGAAAATCAATAAAATCTTTAATCTTATTTGGGAACGTTATTTTTTCAATAGTAATCATAATGCCAAATTTTCAATAGATGGCAAAAATATATATAAATCTTTGTAGTTGAATATTATACTTTACAGGCCGCCTAAAAAACCGGGGTACGTAAATTCAACCAGCTTATCAACCTTTCCTGTAGTGGCAAAAGCTGCCTTGTAACCTTCTTCAATACTAAGGCGCTTAAGTATCCATAATTTATTATCAGGCATTACATGGGTTTCCATATCAAAAAAATCGGCCAGGTTAATTTTACTTATATCAACACTTAAACCTGTGCCGGTTGCTTTAATGTAAGCTTCTTTAAAGGCCCAAAAAGTAAACAGGGTATCAAAGTTTATGTTGTTGTTGCTAAAAATCATAGCTCTTTCTTGTTCCGAAAAAGAGTACGACGAAAAAGTATCTGCATCCCGCAATTCTTTTATATGCTCTACATCAACCCCCACTTCGGCATCTAAAAGAATTGCGGGATGCAGATACTTTTTCGTCGTACTCTTTTTCGGAAC
>DATFTU010000470.1:0-4311 GCA_035261565.1 Bacteroidia bacterium | reverse complement strand
AAATCAGTTGCTGCCGTAATATTTTGTTTCCAGCCTTTAAATTCTTTATAAACCGGGGTTATATCAGCATTAATAACATCAAACGGTAACATTTCGGTTTTTTCTCCGTTTATTAAATAATGGGTGCAAACTTTAATGGTGTCAAAACTATCTAATACATCGGCTTTCATCATGGTTAGTTCAGAAACGCCATTAATCATAATGGCATATTTAAGAGCAGGTAAATCTAACCAGCCACAACGACGGGCACGCCCTGTAGTAGAGCCATACTCATTACCAATTTTACGCATGGTTTCTCCTGTCTCATCGTTTAGTTCAGTAGGAAAAGGGCCACTGCCTACACGAGTGCAATACGCTTTAAAAATACCAATTACATTACCTACCGAACGGGGAGATATACCCAAACCGGTACAGCAACCAGCCGTCATGGTATTTGAAGAGGTAACAAAAGGATATGTGCCAAAATCTATGTCAAGTAAAGAGCCTTGAGCGCCCTCGGCTAATACTTTTTTACCGGCTTTTAAAGCCTGGTTTACATAATATTCGCTATCAATAAGAGTCAGTTGTTTAAGCTCGTCAATGGCCTGAAACCAAGCTGGTTCCAGTTCACTTAAATTATATTCAAAGTTATGGAAGGCTAACAATTGTTTATGTTTTTCAACTAAGGCATTATATTTTTCTTTAAAGTTATCCGAAGTAATATCGCCCACACGTATACCATTACGCCCGGTTTTATCCATATAGGTTGGGCCAATGCCTTTTAGTGTAGAACCAATTTTTTCTTTTCCTTTTGCAGCCTCTGATGCCGCATCTAATAAACGATGTGTAGGTAATATTAGGTGAGCACGTTTACTTACTAATAATTGCTTTTTTATATCAACACCCATCTTTATAAGGGCATCTATTTCTCTTTTTAAAATAACAGGATCGATAACAACTCCGTTGCCAATAACATTTGTACAGTGTTTATGAAAAATACCACTGGGTATTGTATTTAATACGTGCTTTATTCCGTTAAACTCTAAGGTATGCCCTGCATTTGGCCCACCCTGAAAACGGCATATCATATCATATGACGGGGTTAATACATCAACCACTTTTCCTTTTCCTTCATCGCCCCATTGCAGGCCTAACAATACATCTGCTTTGTTCATGTTTAAAAATTAAGAGCTAAAATTACGCTAATTACAGGTGTTGAAACAAGAGTTTAATATTTTGTTGATAAAGAATTTTTTACACATATTTTTATATTTTTACGTATATGTTTAAATGGATACTCCTGTTATTTCTTCCTGCATTTTTTTATGCCCAAACAAAATTTGAGTTGATAAAAAAAGTATCTTCATTTAAGCACCCCGAAAATATTTGCATTGTAAATGCCAATAAAATTTTAATTGCCGATATAGGCCGAACCCTTAAATCGACGGACAGGGATAGTGATGGAGTTGTTTACCAATGCACCATAAACAACATTAACACAAAAAACAAGCTGAATAAGACTTTTAAACTGAATGCCCCAAAAGGCATGGTGGCGATTGGAAATACACTCTATATTGCCGATGTAGATAGAATTGTACTTGCAAATATTGAAACAGGGTTTAAAACAGAAGAAATAATTTTTGCAGATACCACCGTTTCGTTAAACGATATTTTTATGTTGGATGATAATACCTTACTGGTTTCGGTTACGAATAAACATGAATTGTTTGCCGTTAATTTATCATCGAAAGAAATTATAAACCTATCGAATAATAGTGTAGAAGGAGCTAATGGTATATGCAAAAACGATAAGAAAATATATGTATGCGGATTTTCATCAAAAGACAGAAAGAAAGGAAGTGTTTACGAATATGATTTGGAAAGCAATAAAGTAAACCCGGTTGTAAAAGAATTGGGGCATTTAGATGGTATAAAAATACTTAATAATAAACTATTGGTAAGCGATTGGGGGGCAGACTATAACCACGGTAAAATTTGGGAAATTGATTTAACAACCAAAAACACAAAAATAGTTTTTGAAGATGAGATGCTTAAAAGCCCTTCGGGGTTTGATTTGCTTGATGATATAATAATTGTACCCTGCCTGGATAGTGGGGATGTTTTGGTGTTTAAACTAAAACAGAATTAAGTTCTAATACTATTTTTTGGGTTGCACCTGATTTACTTTGCATGTAATTTTTTATTTCATTGCTTAAATGGCTTTGGTAATTTTCATCAGCCATAATTTTATCGAAAAATAAAAATAAATCGTTTTTATTTGAAATCTCTTTTGAAATGCCAAGCTGCAGGGTTTCGGTTGCTTCTACAAACTTGTAATGGTTTAAACCAAATGCCACAGGTACGTTATATACTAATGATTCTAATATGTTATGTATGCCATCATTAAAACCTCCGCCAATATAGGTGGCAGTTGCATAACGATAAAGTTGTGATAGAACCCCTATAGTATCTATAACTAAAACATCAGTACTTTCAATATTTTGGGGATTTGTATAAAGCGTATAGTTTATGCCATCTAATAGTTTTTCAATACCTGCTACCGACTCTTTATTCACTTCGTGCGGAGCAATAATTAGTTTTAACCGGGTATGATTTTCTTTTAATTTTTTAAAGGCATCAATTACAATTTCTTCATCTTTAGGCCATGAACTGCCAACAACCAATATTTTATTATTGACACAAAAGCTATCAATTAGCGGTAAATCTTTTTTTGCGTTAAGTATATCAAAAACCCTGTCGAAACGTGTATCGCCAACAACTTTATAGTTTTTTACCTGTATAGTTTCCAATAGTTTCCCTGAATTTTCATCCTGAAGAAGCAAAAGCTTATACGCACTTAGTGCTTTTTTAAATATACCGCCATACCATTTAAAAAATGGCTGGTGGGGTTTAAATACTGCCGAGATAAGAAAGGTTGGAACGGTCTCTTCTTTTAACTGAAATAAAAAATTAAGCCAAAATTCGTATTTAATAAAAATGGCAATATCGGGTTTTATAATTTCAATAAAATCTTTGGCATTTTGTTTGGTATCTAACGGTAGATAACAAATAACATCGGCTCCATTCCAATTTTTAAAAGCCTCATAACCACTTGGCGAAAAAAAACTTAACACAATTTTATGCGTTGGATGTTGTTTTCTTAAAGCTTCGATAACCGGCCGGCCTTGCTCAAACTCACCGTATGATGAACAATGTACCCAAATTGTTTTTTTGCCGGTTAGTTTTGATATTTTAGCTGTAAGGTTTGTGCGCCAGTTTTTGCGGCCCCCAACCCAAAGTTTAGCTTTTGCTTTTTTAATAGAGCTTAATTTAATTGCTAAACCAATAAAAAAAATACCGAGGTTATAGAACCACATATATTAGTTGTAATAAAACTCTTTAGGTACTTTTTTGTATAAAGGCAACATCCAGCCAAAGCGGATGCCTATTAAAACATCTATGCGTTTTTTATTATCGGGGCTCATGGTATCGTATTGGTAACCTCGTAAACCGGTTGTAAAACCTTCCTGAAACTCAAAACCGCCATAGCAATTAGCCAATCTGTTTTTTGCTAAAAACATATACCCTATAAACTGCATCATAGCAGGGCCACCTGTTAACCTGTCGTAGCCTTTTACTAAAACGCCATAAACTTGTGGCAAACTTTTACTTACATCGTAAATACTGATTTTATGCTGCATGTAGCCTAAACCAAAATAAGTACATATGCCACTATTTTTGTTTTTGCCAAATTTGTTAAAAATTTTACCTAAAATAGCATACGTTGTAAACCCCCGCTCGTTAAGCCTTATAGACCCCGGGTTTCCGCTTCCGTTTGTAATAGTGTTGGCCGAAGTATACATATAATCTAAAGGGTTTTCGCGCACATTACCGCCAAATAAATAATTGCCTTCAACACCAAAAATTAAGTTTTTTTGTGTTTTGTATATAATAGGCATACCTGCGCTAAAATTACCCCCAAAGCGGCTCGACATATCACCAAAAGGCAATTCGCCGGCAATGTGAACACCAAAAATAAGTACATGATAACAGCTATCCTTATACTCTACACGATGAAAAAAAGATCTTTTTCTTTGTGCAAAAGCAGAAAAGCTCACACAGATTAAAAGTAAAACAATGAAATGCTTCTTCATTTTTGAGGGAGCGAATATACGCTAAAAAATAATTTTATACGGTATGAATTAACTGTTTAATTTTATGCGGTATGTACAGACTGTTAGATTTTTTCTGGAAAAACAATTTGCCCCGGTGGTCTATATTAATTATTGATGTTATTATATGTGCTTTTTCGCTAACACTGGCCTTTTTTTT
>DATFTU010000469.1:0-5234 GCA_035261565.1 Bacteroidia bacterium | reverse complement strand
GTCCAGCAGTCTATTAATGTAATAGTAGTAGTGGGCGATGTAGTATTATTTACACTACCATTTCTACAAAAAACAAAATCATGTTGCTGACCTGGATCTAAAAGAGAAAATAATAAGCCCCAATTTGTATTATTAAGCGCTCCCTGGCCTATTGGAAACTGGCAACCACTACCTGTGGGCCCAATACACCCTATATTAATGCCACCTTCGTAAATAGTTTCTGAACCATGTGTACCTAAAGCTGTATGATAAGGAGAATACTCCGTTTCAACACAAGGAGAAGCAATATCTCCTGATACAACCGGAACATAAATATAAAACGGAGTATTATTACAAGCAAATGTGTGCCCGGTTGCAACTGCATTACCCAAAGTATCTTGCCCGGCTAACCCTACCGGGCTTGTTGGACATGTTGCAGTTGCTGTGGTTTTTAAATTGCCCCACGATGCTGAATAATTGATTGGTAAAGAATGATTTACTTCAGGTTTACCAGGAATTCTATAAGAGTTTTGAGCTTTGGTTAAAGCTGGTAAAATTGCCAGTATTAATACAATCGCCCATAAAGTGATTTTTAAAGATTTACAAAAAGATAATATTGAATTCATGTTTAATTTGTTAACGAATAACAAATATACTAAAGTTCGTTAAAAATTAAGCTACGAAAATTATTTGTTAATAAGTCTACAAACTCATCATATCTTTTAATTTAACCGACTGGCGGCGCGAGATTTCAATCTGTTCTCCACCACGCAATTTCACCATTAGGCCCCCGTTAAACCAAGGCTCAATATTTTCCACCCATTTAAGGTTAATAATGTGTTTACGGCTTGCCCTGAAAAAACTGGCAGGGCTTAACCTTTGTTCTAAGTTATTTAAACTTCTAAGTATAAGCGGGCGGTTGTTTTCAAAAATTACACGTACATAATTCCCTTCACTTTCGAACAGGCGCACATTGGCTAATTTTACAAACCAACAACGCTCCCCATCTTTTAAAAAAACCTGGTCATCATCTGTTAAAATAGTCCTGAAATCTTGAGGAGCCTCTTCTTCTTTTAAATATAGCTTTTTTAATGTTTCGGCCAAGCGCTGTGGTTGAACTGGTTTTAACAAATAATCAAGCGCATTTACTTCAAAGGCGCGCAAAGCATATTCATCATGTGCGGTAATAAATATAAGCTCCGGCAAGGGATGCAATTCCTGTGCAAGTTCTAAGCCATTTTTGCCAGGCATTTGTATATCTAAAAAAACCACATCAGGTTTTAACTGGTTTATTTTTTCCTTGGCCTCGTTAGCATTGGCGCATTCTGCAATTACTTCAATATCCTTATGCTCCGCTAACATGGTTTTTAATTCCTGACGTGCAAGACGTTCATCATCAACTATAATTGCTTTCATAATTATTTATTTTCTACAGTAAAGGTATGACTATTTGAGTTTTTACAGAATGATTTTCATTAACGATTAAAAAACTTGCATCATCGGCAAAAACAAACGCTAAACGGTTTTTGGTATTCTCGAGTCCATAGCCCGATTTTGGATTTGCTTCAGGGCTGTAATTACCTGTATTAAGTATTTCTATTTGCAGTTTTTTATTTTCAAGTTGTTTGGTTATAATATTTACTTCGCCACCATCCGTTAATTTTGAAATACCATGTTTTATCGCATTTTCAACCAAAGTTTGTAAAAGCATAGGCGGAATTTTATAGTGAGATGACGATTCATCCAATTGTAAAGAATAATGCAAACGTTCCTCGAAACGAATTTTCTCTAAAGCAAGGTAATCCTTTACCAAAGTCATTTCATCATCAAAAGATATAAGTTTATTTTTTTCAAGTGTGAGTGTTTGCCTCAATATGTTTGACAATTGGGTTACGGCTTCCTTTGCTTTTTGCGGGTTTTCATCAATAAGGGCACGTATGCTGTTCATAGCATTAAACATAAAATGCGGGTTTAGTTGCGACTTTAGTTTATTAAGTTCCGCCTCTTTTAAAGAGCCTTGCATTTTAAGTTGTTGAATTTCTGCTTTACGATAATTACGTATATAGTGGAAAGAAAAATAAAATACACTCCACAAAAAAAATACCGACCATGAATTTACTAACGACTGTAAAAAACCTGTTATGGAAAGTTTTTGAACGGTTTCAAATATTAATATAGTTAAAAAATACTGAAGAGATATAAAAATAAGTGATAGTAATAAACCAACTATTATGGCAATGATTATTTGAACAAAAACAGGTTTTTGCAACCAGTTTTTTTTAATAATAAAATACCTAAAGGCATGCGTAAGCAGTATAGCCGACGGAATTAGTAGTAAATGAAATAATATATCTTTTAAAGATATGGTATAAAAAACAAAGAAATTTACAGTAAAATAAGTAAGCCAGCCTATTAATTGTGTAACCCAATAAATGCGTGTTTTTTGCATTATTGTTTTTCTTTAAGTCCCAGCCAGGCATTTCTTGCAATTACTTGTTTATTGCTGGGGCTTGTATTAACACTAATATTATTTGCTATAGTTTTAGTTACCGGAACAACCTTGGCTGAAAGTGTTTTAATTTTTTCTTTCCCATTTTTTCCTTTTTTGCGAGCCACTACTACTTCTAATTTATCGCCCACTTTTGCATTGCGTAAAAAACCAAAAAGTATTTCTTTGCAATTATCGAGTGTAACACTTTTACCATTAAAAGAAACTATTTCATCGTACTCTTTATATTTCATTTTTTTGCCAAAAGCGTCATCTTTATCTAAATCAAAAATAACGGTACGGTTTGTTTTTTGATTAAAGCCCAGGCTAAACCCGCCTATGCTAATTTCATCCCTCACTAGTTTTTCATCATAATTAAACCCAACCATAGTAAATATATCTTTATACGGTAGTTTTTTATTACCAGCAACGTATAAATCTAAAAATTGTCTTACTTCGGGCGAGGTAAGTTTTTCAATATCATTAAATAAATCATCATCCTTAAATGATTTATTTTTACCATATAATTTAGATAAATCTGCCATTAAGTTTTGAGTGCCATAAGCACCCTTGCTATTATATCGTAATAAAATATCTAAACACATATTTATAAGAGCTCCTTTCGCATATACGTTATTATACTGGTCGTGGTACTTTGCCTCTAAAACATGGGAGCTCATAAACGTAAAAGGCAATGTATCGTTATAAGGTTTTCCTTGCGATTCGTTCATTTTGCCCTGCATTACATCTAAAAATTTATCAATATCTATTAACCCGTAAAGCACTTGCATGTGGTGAGCATTATACTCTGTTAGCCCTTCGTATAACCATAAATGCTTACTCATTTTAGGGTTATTAAAATCAAAGTTCCCTATTTCTTCACTATGAATGCTAAGTGGGGTAACAATATGGAAAAACTCGTGTGCCGCTACATTTCTCATTTCCTGGGCAATAAAAGACGAATCAATTTCGGGCATTACATAAAAAGAAGAATAGCAATGCTCTAAAGCGCCATTTGCACCGGAAAGAGTTGGCTTATCATTTAAATAAACAATAAATGCATATTTATCTACAGGAAGTGTGCCGCCTAAATATTTACGTTGTGCATCTAATACCTCCGAAATGTTTCGGGCAATATAAGCCGAAGTTATTTTTTTATTAGGCGAATATACAGATACCAAAACCCTTGCTCCTCCCACTTCAACAAATGTAGTATCGGGTTGGTTATACATAATAGGTGAATCAATTAACCGATGATAATCAAATACTTCAATAATATCACTTTCAATTCCATTTTTAATGGTAGTTAAACCACTTGATGCATAAAAACCTTTCGGCTTTTTAACTTCGATAACAAATTTTTTGTCCAAATTATTTTTAAAGTATCCAAAAAAACCATGTGTATTTACAACAAATATTTTTTCAGCCTCAATGTCAGTTCCGGCAGGTTCAAAAACTATATCATCTTTACCTTCGTTCTTTTTTAATTCATAATCCCAACTATCTTCAACCTGATAAGTTATATAGGCTATGTTTTTTGCATTCGGAATATTATACGTATTTACATCAGGTTTTGTATATACAATTTCTTTTCCGTTTTTATCAATAACTTTTAAGTCAGAAATAAAACGCCCAAAATTATAAATAGCATAAGTTCCGGGCACTATAGCAGGAAACATAAAAACGGCATCATTCTCTGCCATATCGGGTGGGGTAAGCTTAACCGATATTTTATCATTTTGTACGTTAGTTAAATCAACAAAATAATTGTAATCGCTACTCGCCTTAGCAAAAAAAGTAAGGCAACAGGCAATAAACACACAAAGTTTCTTCATACTACTTTTTAATTAGGGATTGGGCATCTCCGTTTTGTATAAACAAAATTTATTATTTGTTTAATAAAAATTGTTTTTCTACTGTAAATGTACTGCCTGTTTTGTTGAGATTTAGATTTATTTTTTCTTCGGTAGGCTTAAATCCATCTTTGGTAACTTTTACCTGATAAGCGGTAGCACCTTTAAGTGTAATTAGATACTCGCCATTCTCGTTTGTTAATAAGCTTACTTTTTCTCCGGCATCGTTAATAAAAGTAATTTCTGCTCCTTCAATAGGCTTACCTTCAAAACCGTCTCTTACCAAACCCTTTATAATACTTAATGTAGCAGCTTGTTGTTTTTTAAAGTCCTTTTCTAAAAGCGCGTAATCCTGCAAATCTATTTTGTAGATATCATTCTCGCCAAAACCTCCCAACCTGTCTGAAGAAAAATACGCGTAACGGGTATCGGCTCCTAAAACCAAAGGGCCGTCTCTTTTTGTAGTATTAATAGGGTACCCTAAATTTTCGGGCTTGCTCCATTTTCCATCCGTACAAACGGTTCTAAAAATATCATAACTGCCCATGCTATTGGGGCCATTACTACAAAAGAAAAGCGTTTTACCATCAGGCGCTAAAAATAATCCGGCTTCGTCATAAGGTGAGTTTATTTCAGCCCCAAGGTTTACAGGGGTATCCCACTCGGTTTTTGTTTTACGAACCGACATCCATATATCGCTGTTTCCAAAACCACCTTTTCGTTCAGATGTAAAATAAAGTGTTTTACCATCAGGCGAAATGCATGCACCACCCTCCCAATAACTTGTGTTAATAGGTTTGCCAAAAGGCTCAGGAGTTCTCCATTTATTGTTTGATACTTTTGATACAAAAATATCGCCGCCTCTTGATTCAGCATCGGTTACATCATTTTTATAAATAAAAATTTGCTTGCCA
>DATFTU010000468.1:0-2816 GCA_035261565.1 Bacteroidia bacterium | reverse complement strand
CCGAAAACAGCGTTGATTTGTAATTATGGAATTTGTACAAATAAAATACCCCGATACACAAAAGCTGCAACAATTTATTGATGAGGCGGGCATTTCGCTTAAATCGTTCCGTTATTTTCAAAAACGCCCGTTAGAGGTTATTAAAAACCACGCCTGCACTTTTTTATTACTGGATGGTGAAGAGCCCGTTGCCTATGGACATTTAGATAAAGAAGATAATACTATTTGGCTGGGCGTTGCCGTTATTGAAGCCTATTTAGGTTTAGGCCTTGGTGCTTTGGTTATGAAAAAACTGATAGATTTTGCTAAAGAAAATTATATACCTGTAATAAAATTATCGGTAGATAATGATAACTCCTCTGCTATTAGCCTGTATAAAAAATTAGGCTTTGTGTTGCAGGAAAAAAAAGAAGGCTTTAGTTTTTACAGCTTATCCGTGCTGTAAAACAATCTCTACAAAGGCTTTTATTTTCTCCATTTCATTTGGGGCAAACTGGATACAATCTTCGTCATTTTTAAACCAGGTTACTTGTCGTTTGGCATAATTGCGGGTATGCTGCTTTATTAAATCTACTGCCTTATTTAAACTTATCTTGTTATCAAAATAATCAAACAACTCCTTATACCCTACTGTGTTTAAAGCATTCAGGTTTTTGTAGGGATAAAGATTTTCTGCCTCTTTCAATAAACCATGTTGCATCATTATATGCACACGTCGGTTTATTTTATCATACAATACTTCTCTATCCTCGTTTATAAAAATTTTAATGACATTAAAATTACGCTCAGCCACATTATTTTTCCTGAAAGATGAATAAGGTTTGCCCGTAACCAGGCAAACCTCTAAGGCTCGCATCAGGCGTTGTGGGTTATTTATATCAGCCTGCTTATAAAAATCAGGGTCTTTTTTATTCACCTCGTTTTGCAGCCAGCTTAAACCATGCAAATTATATTGCCCGGTAATTTGTTTCTTAATTTCTGCATTACTTTCTATGCCCTCATCAAAACCTTTGCAAACAGCATCAATGTATAAGCCTGTACCACCGCACATAACCACTATATCATGCCGGGTAAATAATTCATCCAGTTTTTTTATAACTTCTTTCTCATAATCGCCTGCGTTATAGTTTTGTTGTACAGATATACAATCAATAAAATGATGCGGCACTCCCTCCATCTCCTGTACAGTAGGCTTTGCCGTACCAATGCTCATTTCTTTATACAACTGCCTACTGTCCGCTGAAATAACTTCGGTGTTATAATATTTAGCTAATTGCACACTTAAGGCTGTTTTACCAACGGCGGTTGGGCCACATATAATAAGCAAGTGCTTCTGCATACTATTTAATGGCTTTGTTAAGCAGGTTTAAAGCCATATCAGCGGCCATTTGTATATTACGCTCGCGGTTATTTCCAAAAATAAATTTTTGCGCATTTACTTCGGTTTTGGTTGCAATGGCAATACAAACGGTACCAATGGGTTTATCAGGTGTATCGCCTGTTGGGCCTGCAATACCTGTGGTGGCAATAGCATAATCAGTATCAAATTTTTTTAAAATACCATTTGCCATTTCTCTTGCACATTCTACCGACACTGCTCCGTAAGCATCAAGCGTGGCTTGCTTTACATTCAACTCTGCCACTTTAATTTCATTTTCATACGCCACAATGCTGCCTTTATAGTAAGCTGAACTACCGGCCACCGAGGTTATTAAATGCGATATGTAACCACCCGTACAACTTTCGGCAATGGCAATGGTTTTATTTTTTTCGGTAAGCGCTTTACCAATAATACTTTGAAATGTGGGTGTAGCCTTACCTAACTCCTCTTCACCATAAATATTTTCGCCTATTATTTTATACAAGGCATCAGCCTCAGCATCCACTATTGTTTTAAGTTTTTTTTCATCACTTCCTTTGGCGGTTAAGCGCAACTTAACCATACCCGGAGATGGCAAATAAGCCAGCCTAATTTGTTTAGCTGCTAAACCATCTTCCCAATCTTTTATTTTATCGGCTAAAAAACTTTCGCCAATGCCCTGCGTTAAAATAGTGCGGTGGTAAATAAACGGAAGGGCAAATGTTTGCTTTAGTTTATCAAAACCAGCATCGCGCATAATACCTTTCATTTCGAAAGGCACGCCGGGCATGCTGATAAAAATTTTGCCCTTATGGTTAAACCACATACCTGGCGCCGTGCCGTGGTTATTAAACAACACTTCGCAATTAGCCGGCACTTCGGCTTGCTTGTTGTTTACTTCAAGCATAGGGCGCTTGCGTTTTTCAAAAAAAGCGGTTACGTGTTTCAACACCTCGTTGTTCATCACCAGGCTTGTTTTAAAATATTCGCACAAGGTATATTTGGTAATATCATCTTTAGTAGGGCCAAGTCCGCCGGTTATAATAATAATATCGGCTCGTTTTTCTGCCAGGGCAAGTGCCTCTAAAATATGCTGCTTATCATCGCTAACCGATGTTATTTGTTTTACCGAAATGCCAATGTTACTAAGTTCAGTACCTAACCACGCCGAGTTTGTATCAACAATTTGCCCAATTAAAATTTCATCGCCAATGGTTATAATTTCTGCCAGCATGCTGTTATTTTTTCTCAAATTTCACAATATATTTTAAGATGTGCTATTGTTTTGCTTTTTTATTTTTACTTTAGAAGAAATGATCAGGTTCATCTTATTTTTCTTATTTCCTGTCTCTATTTTTTCTCAGACATTGGCTGAGTTAAAAGCGTTTGATTACCACCGGGCAGATAGTATTGCCCTGCATTTTCCGAAGAAAAAATTTAAAACCGTAAATGAAAT
>DATFTU010000467.1:0-2495 GCA_035261565.1 Bacteroidia bacterium | reverse complement strand
AAACGGAAATGTAATTTCGTGCTGGTGCATAACCACATAACGTGCAAAAGGCACTGTTAAATCATATCGCAAAGCACGCTCAGTTAATGCCGTCGTATTGCGCGCACTTTCAAGGCTTAACTGAAATTCACTTAATAACTTATCTTTTTCTTTACTTTCGTGTATGCGCGAGTTTAGTATTTTAAATAAAAGCTGATCCCCCTCTTCGCCATACTTACCGGTAAGCGTGGTAAGGTTTTCCATAGCAGGTGTTTCAATTTGCTCAAAACCATATAAATGAAAATATTTTTTAACAGTATCGAATATATAATTACGGCAAACCATTTCAGTCGAAGAAAAATCTCGTGTGCCTTTGGGTATAGAGGGTTTCATATGATTATTTTAGCGTGGCGAAATTACTAAATAGATACGAGATTTAGGGTTTTGAAATAGTTAGATGTAAGTATTTAGCAAATTGTGTTTTTATATTGCGAAAAGACGTAAAAAATGCAAAGCTTTTCTATTTTTATTAGAATATATATTCCCTTTTTTACTAATTTTCCGAACGAAAACTATACTCAATAAAATGAAACAAGACATTATTACAAAGTTGGAGCATCTTTTGCAGCACGAAGATATTAATACAGCGGCAGCGCAAATAAAAACTATTCAGCGCGAGTATGAAGAGGCCTTTTCGAAAGAAATGGAAGCTGCTAAACAAAGCTTTACCGATGAAGGTGGCCGCGCACGTGATTTTATTTATACCAAATCAAAAGAAGATGAAAAAATTGTTGAGCTGTTTGATAAATTCCGTAAACTAAAAAAACAGCAAACTGATAAGTTACAAGCTGAACAAGAAAAGAATTTAGAGGTAAAAACAGCTATTATTCGGGATATTGGCGATTTATCTAAATTAGAAGTTAACGTTAGCGGCGCTATAAAAAAATTACACGAGTTACAGGCAAAATATAAAGAAACCGGAAATGTGCCCGTGGCTAAACATAAAGATATACTTGCCGAATATAATAAGGTTGTTGATGCTTTTTATTTTGGATTAAACCTGTATAAAGAATCGCAGGAGGTTGATTTAAAAAAGAATTTTGAAGCAAAAAACGTTTTGCTCGAAAAAATAAAAAAACTACTTGCTGCTGATAATATAAAAGATGTTGAGCGTACCATAAAAGTTTTCCGTAATGAGTGGGAGGCTACAGGTGCAGTACCACAAGAGAAATGGCACGCTATGCGCGAGGAGTTTAGAAACCTGAACGAGCAGGTTAATAAAAAAATACAGGATTTTTACGGCGAGAAAAAAGAACAGTTAAGCCATAATTTAGAAGCTAAAAAACATCTGATTGAAAAAGCCAAACACTTAATTAACGAAAGCCCTCGGACCGAAAAAGAGTGGGAGCAAAAAACTAAAGCTTTGCTTGATATACAGAACGAATATAAAGAAGCCGGACATACAGATAAGCAAGCCGGAGATGATGTTTGGAAACAATTTAGAGAGGTTTGCGATGGCTTTTTTGAGAAGAAAAAAGAGTTTTACGAGCAGGCAAAAGAGCGTTACAACCAGGCTAAACAAAAAAAGTTAAAGTTAATTGAGGAAGCAACGGCTTTAAAAGATAGTACCGATTGGCAAAAAACAGGTGAAAAAATTATGAACTTGCAACAGCAATGGAAACGTATGCCAAACGCTCACCCAAAAGATGAGCATAAAATGTTTGAGCAGTTTCGTGCCGTGTGCAATCATTTTTTTGAAGCAAAGCGTATGCAGTTTGCCGCACAAAATGCTGAATTAGAAAATAATGTACAGCATAAAGAAACAATAATACAAAACCTACATGGTTTTACACCAACCGGAAATGCCGAAAATGATGTTGCTGCTCTAAAAGAATTTACCAAACAGTGGCAGGAAAGCGGACAAGCACCTGCGGCCGAACGTAAACGCTTAAACGATGGCTTTTATAACAAGCTGGAAGAGTTTTACGGTACAATTGCCGGAGATGAAACTGAAAAAGGTTTAATTAAATATAAGTTAAAATTGGAGCGTTTAGAGGCATCTGATAATGGTCGCGATCTTTTATTAAAGGAAAATGATTTTATCAGAAAACACATGAACGAGATACAACAACAGGTAAATGTGTATGAAAACAACATGGGCTTTTTTAAAAATGCTAAAACAAAAAATGCCATGATGATTGATTTAGAAAATAAAATTGCCGCCGAAAAAACTAAAATAGATGAGTGGAAAAAGAAGCAGCAACTGGTAAAAAACTTTTTAAACAAAGAATCTAAGCCGGCTTAATGTAGCCTTACACCCTACCCTAACTTTAATATAAAAATAAAAAAAACTCTAATTTAATGTTGGAGTTTTTTTTTATTTTTTAATTGTTAAAAGCGTTAATTATTTTTCGTAAACTTGTTTTAACAAACCACAGGTATGAAAAACATTTTATCATTTCTTTTTGTTTTAACAGTATCGCTAACCTATTCCCAAAAACAACTCGTTAAAGACA
>DATFTU010000466.1:0-2733 GCA_035261565.1 Bacteroidia bacterium | reverse complement strand
TGTAAAAAACAGTATAGAAATTAACGCACCCGCTGCACAGGTTTGGGATGCCTTGGTAAACCCGGCTAAAACTAAAGTATATATGTTTGGTTGCGAAACGATAAGTGACTGGAAAGTAGGCAGCCCGCTTGTATGGAAAATGATACACGAGGGTAAAGATTTTATACCTGTTAAGGGCACCATTTTAGAAAACAAACCGCACAGCATTTTTAAATATACGGTTATAGATCCACATGCATCATATCCTGATACACCCGAAAATTATTTAAATGTAACCTATCAATTAGCTGAACATAACGGCAAAACCACTTTAACCGTTTTACAAGATGGTTTTGAAGGCGCTGCCGAAGGTGAAAAACGTTATAAAGATGTTGCCAATAACGGCGAGGGCTGGAACCCTATTTTGGTACAGATAAAAAAACTGGTTGAAGGCAATTAGTTTATGGCTTCAATAATTGATTTTAAAAACGCATCCTGGTTAAAGTTTTTATGTTGCGTTAAACCCAAACGCACTATTACTAATTTTTTAGATGGTATAACAAACACACGTTGCCCTTCATAGCCATCAGCAAAATACATATCGGTTGGGGCACTTGGGCACTCTCTTTGTTTATCATTACCCTTTGGGCCTGCGTTTAACCAAAACTGATATCCGTATTCGCCTTTATCAGATGCAGGAGCCACTTCTGACGTTTGTTTAACCCAGTCTTCAGTTAAAATACGCTGGCCATTATACAAACCTTTATTATAATATAACAAACCAAAACGAGCCCAATCGCGTGCCGTGGCATACATATATGATGAACCTACAAAAGTGCCTGATTCATCAGGCTCAATAACTGCGCTATACATACCCAGTTTATAAAACAGGCTATCATATACAAATTTATAGTATGCATTATCGCCCACAATTTGCCTAACCATGCGCGATAAAATATTACTGTTGCCACTCGAATAATAAAACACCGTGCCCGGCTTATCTTTTAACGGATGGCCGGCAGTATAACCTCCCATATCAGCCCGCTGGAAAAGCATTTTAGTGGCGTCGCAACTTTTGGCGTAGTTTTCTACAAAATCTAATCCGCTGCTTTGCTGCAATAAATCTTTTGTAGTAATAGCATGGCGTGGGTCGGTATCAGTAATCCACTCGGGCACGGGTGCCGGGTTATTAATATTTAATTTACTGTCTCTTACCAATATACCCACTAAAGCACTTGTCACACTTTTAGTCATGCTCCAACCCAATAGCTTGGTATCTTTAGTAAAACCGGGTGCATATTGCTCGGCCACAATTTTACCATCATACAACACAATTACAGCACGGGTACGAATAGGTTTTGCCGTATCAGCTTCTTTAAAAATGTTGTTTACAGCTTCCATTAATTTTACCTGGTTTACCGCCGCGGGAATGGTATCTGTGTTTTTATCGCCCATAGGCCAGGCAACTGTATCCTGATTAATAGCCGGTTGTTGAGGCAAATTAAAATCTTGTTTGCGTAGTTCGTCTTCGGGTATTTCGTTTATTAAAGTTGCTCCTAAACCTTTGCGGTAAATGGCTTTTAATTTACAAAAACCAAAAACGGAACCTGTAACGGATGAGTCTTTATAATCAACGGTAAAAGTGCCAAATTTCATAGCGGCAAAACCTAACTCCTGCTCGCGTACCTGTTGCTCGTTACGGTGCGCTACAAAAATGGCCGAGCACATATTTTTAGCGCCGTAACCACTTATTATGGGGAACGATATGCGGCAATAATTAATGCCATAGCCAAGGGCTATTATTACTACAACCAATACTATGCGTTTAATTAATTTCTTTTTTTGCATAACAACAATTTTGATAGCTAAATTTAGCAAATAAAATGGAACACAGAATAGAAACCTTACAGGAGAAAAAATTAGTAGGCAAACGCATACTAACTTCTTTTTCCAATAATAAAACAGCTGAACTGTGGAAGGGTTTTATGCCACATAGAAAAGAAATTACCAATAACATTGGTACAGATTTATACTCCTTGCAAATTTACCCGCCTTTGTTTTACGAAAATTTTAACCCGCATGCAGACTTTGAAAAATGGGCCACTGTTGAAGTAACCGATTTTACTAATGTGCCTACAGGAATGGAAAATTTTATTTTAAAGAGCGGGCTTTATGCCGTATTTTTATACAAAGGGCCTGCAAGCTCATCTGCACCTTTTGAATATATTTTTAGAACCTGGCTGCCAAACTCAAATTACGCGCTTGACAACAGACTACATTTTGAAATACTAGGCGTGAAATACAAAAACGAAAGCCCAGAATCGGAAGAAGAAATTTGGATACCCATTAAAACAAAATAAAAATGACAGAACAAGCAAAAACATCAAAAGGAATGAACGCTGCACTTTGGACAGCTCAAATTTTATTAGCCGCTTCGCTTTTAACGGGAACCGCACTAAAATTTATGCCCATTGAAAAAGTATCAGCCATGATGCCCTGGACGGGGCAAATACCTGTAATTTATGTACGCTTATTAGGTGTGATAGATTTATTGGGAGCCGCCGGTTTAATTTTACCTATGTGGCTTAACATTAAACCGCAGTTAACCAAATGGGCTGCCACAGGTTGTACTGCCTTAATGGTTTGTGCTATAATATTTCACGTATTGCGAGGCGAAGCATCGGTAATTGGCTTTAATATATTTTGCATAGTACTGGCTGTTTTTATAGCCTTGAAAAGAAAATAAGCCGGCTA
>DATFTU010000465.1:0-4163 GCA_035261565.1 Bacteroidia bacterium | reverse complement strand
TAAATGGTGGAACGCTTTTACGTATTTGCGAGCAACCTGCCACAAAACTATGCGCACCAATGGTAATAAATTGTTGCGCTCCGCTAAGCCCTTCTACAATGGCATAATCTTCAACAACCACATGCCCTGTAATGCCTACATAACCCGCAATAATAACGTTGTTGCCAATTATACAATCGTGTGCAATGTGCGCATAAGCCATAATTAAACAATTATCGCCCACTTTAGTTGCCATTTTATCGGCTGTGCCTTTGTTTATGGTTACATACTCGCGTATGGTTGTGTTGTTGCCAATTACGGTTAAACTTGGTTCGCCTTTATATTTTAAATCTTGTGGTACACCGCTTATAACAGCCCCCGGAAATATTTTGCAATTTTTACCAATGCGCGTGCCATCCATTAAAACAACATTAGGGCCCACCCATGTGTTGTCTTCAATAACCACATCAGCAGATATGCTGGTAAAAGGCTCAATGGTAACATTATTACCTATTTGCGCTTTCGGATGAATATGCGCCAGCGACGAAATCATACTTTTATCTGTAATAGAGTTATGCATTTTGCACTTCAGTTACTTTTTTTTCCAGGCCACGCACTTTAACTATCTGTGCCATCATTTCGGCTTCGGCCACCACTTTATTGCCCACATATGCTGTACCTTTCATGTGGCACATGCCTCTTCTGATGGGTGCTGCCAGTTCCATTCTAAATACAACTGTATCGCCCGGAACCACTTTTTGTTTGAACTTAGCCCCATCAATTTTTACAAAATAAGTTTGATAGTTTTCAGGGTCTGGCACTGTTTTTAAACATAAAATACCACCCGTTTGTGCTAAGGCCTCAACTATAAGCACACCCGGCATTACAGGCTCATCAGGGAAATGCCCCTGGCACCAAAACTCGTTAAACGTAACATTTTTTACACCAACCACATACTCCGGTGTAAGTTCCATAATTTTATCTACCATTAAAAACGGATAACGGTGTGGCAACACTTTCATTATATCAGTTGTGTTGAATATAGGCGGTGCCGATAAATCTAAACGTGGTAAATTCCCTTCGCGTTTTTCTTTTTTAATTAAATCTTTTATTTTTTTTGCAAACTCAACATTACCTGCATGACCCGGACGGGCAGCAAGCACGTGTATTTTTATCGGGCGGCCCACAAGAGCTAAATCGCCCACAATATCTAATAATTTATGACGAGCAGGCTCGTTATAAAAATGAAGCTTGGTGTTGTTTAAAACACCACGCCCTTTTACTTCCATAGTTTCTTTATGAAATACTTTGCGCAGGTAATCTAATTTTTCTTTTGGAACTTCTTTATCAACCAATACGATGGCATTATCTAAATCGCCACCTTTAATCAGGTTGTGTTGCAAAAGCATTTCAAGCTCGTGTAAAAAAACAAAGGTGCGGCAACGCGCAATCTCTTGTTTAAACTCTTTAAGGTTATACATACCCGCATGTTGCGTGCCAAGCACCTCACTGTTATAATCAACCATTACCGTAGTACGGAAAGTATCCTGCGGTACAGCCAGCATTTCAACATGTTTAACTGGGTCTTCAAAACTCAGGTTTTCTTTTAGCACAAAATATTCGCGCTCTGCATTTTGCTCTACAATTTCAGCGGCTTCTAAAGCTTCAATAAATTTAATAGAACTGCCATCCATAATAGGCATTTCGGGCGCATCAACTTGTATAAGGCAATTATCAATTTCTAAGCCGCGTAAAGCAGCTAATACATGCTCGGTTGTATAAACGCGTGCGCCATTTTGTTCTAAAGTTGTGCCGCGAGAAGTATCAACAACTAAATCAGCATCAGCTTCAATAATAGGCTGTCCTTCTAAATCAGTCCGCTGAAATTTATACCAATGGTTTTCAGGTGCAGGATTAAATGTAATGGTAACTTTTTTTCCGGTATGTAAGCCAACTCCTGTAAGAGATACAGCTTTTTTAATAGTACATTGTTTTTCGGTCATGATGACTTTTTATTTACTTACACTTAGTTGTTTTTCTAATTCATTTATTTTTTGAGAAATTTTTGGCAGCTTACGGAATATAACATAACAACGCTGAAAATCGCCAAGCGCCATAGCCGGAGAGCCTTGCAACACTTCGCCTTCGGTTTTTACGTTATGGCCTACACCCGATTGTCCGGCAATTTTTACCCCATCGGCAATTTTTAAATGCCCGATAATGCCGACTTGTCCGCCAATCATACAATTTTTGCCAACCTTGGTTGAGCCTGCAATGGATGCGCTGGCAGCAATAACCGTATTTTCACCTATTTCAACATTGTGCCCAATCTGAATAAGGTTATCTAATTTAGCTCCTTTACGAATAATGGTTGAACCCAGTGTTGCGCGGTCGATAGTAGTGTTTGACCCCACTTCAACATGGTCTTCAATAATAACGTTACCTATTTGTGGTATTTTTTTGTAGTTGTTTTCACTGTTGGGTGCAAAGCCAAAACCATCGGCACCAATAACTACGCCCGCATGTATAGTACAATTAGCCCCCACCATACAATCGCTGTAAATTTTTGCCCCGGCATAAAGAGTGGTGTTATCGCCCACTTTGGTATTATCGCCCACAAAAGCATGAGGGTATATTTTAACATTGTTGCCTAAGGTTACATTTTCGCCCACATAAGCAAAAGCGGCTACATAACAGTCTTTACCCAATTTTGCACTTTGAGCTATAAACGAAGGTTGTTCAATGCCTTTTTTATCGTTTTTTACCTGATTATACATTTCAAGTAATTGGGCAAAACAAGCGTAAGCATCATCAACACGTATAAGCGTGCAGGTTGGCTTTACTGGTTTTTCTAAAACCAGGCTTTTGTTTACAATAACGATTGAAGCATCGGTAGTGTAAATATAAGGGGTATATTGTGGGTTACCCAAAAAAGATAACGTTTCGGGTTTCCCTTCTTCAATTTTTGAAAGATTGCTTACAGCGGCATCTGCATTCCCTTCAATCGTTCCGTTTAAAAGTGCCGCAATTTGCGAGGCAGAAAATTTCATACATCTTCAGATTAGTAAAATACCTAATTAAACCCTCAAATTTAGAAAAAAATACGGTTGTTTGCGTTAAAAAAGCGACTTTTGCAGCAAAATAAATTTAGATACTATGTTTGGAAAATTTGGTGATATGTTAGGCAAAATTGCTGAGGTAAAGCAAAAAATAGAAGAAATAAAAGTAAAACTTGAAACCACTATTTTAAACGTTACCGGAGCAAGTGGCGATATTAAAATTACCATAAACGGAAATAAAAAAATACAAAAACTGGAAATTGCGCCAAGCCTGCAAAACGCATCGAAAGAGGAATTGGAAGAACAGCTAACCGTAACTATTAATAAAGCTATTGAAGAAGCTGAAAAAGCCAGCGCTGAAGAAATGAAAAAGGTTGCCGGCGGTATAATTCCGCCAGGTTTGCTTTAAGCCATTCTCTTATCTACAAATTTTATTGGCTTTCTGCTTGTTTCGGGGAAAAGAAGTTGTTGCAATTTACTTACATCTGTAAAATTTATTCCAGGGGCAACACGTAGCTTAGCCCTAAAAAAATCTTTAATTTCTTTTTCCAATTTTTCGGTTGGGTTTGTACAACCTATATGAACCAACAATTCATCGGTACCAATTTCGTTGGTAAAAACTTCTATTTGATAATTTTTTACTTCATCAAGCACATCTAAAATTTCGTATAAAGCGTGCGGATAAATTGTGGTGCCTTTGTATTTTATCATTTGCTTTTTTCGCCCTAAAATAGGGCTCAGGCGCGGACTGGTTCTTCCGCACTTGCATTTTTCATACTGTATTTTACAAATATCACCCGTTTTAAAACGCAGTAAAGGCATGGCCTCTATACCCAGTGTAGTTATAACCAATTCTCCGGCTTCGCCTGCTTTCACTTCATTCCCGTTTTCATCAACCAATTCAATGTACAATAAATCGGGTTGAAGATGCCCTCCCACTCCATGCTCGCACTCGGTAAAAGCGGCAGCCATTTCACTGGATGCGTAGGTTGAAAACAATTGTAAGTTCCAGTTTTCGGTAATTTTTTTACCTAATGTGTTTAATGTAAAATCTTCGTTTCTGATAGGCTCGCCTATGCAAATAGCTTTTTGTATGCTTGAGTTTTTATAGTCAATATCATGCTG
>DATFTU010000464.1:0-2268 GCA_035261565.1 Bacteroidia bacterium | reverse complement strand
AACCCGTCAGGCGCTCCGGCAGCTTTGGCTTTACCCGATGCTGTGAAAGGGAATTTACCCACTTTAATTTCGTAACCGGCTTCTTTTGCCTTTTTCTCTGTAAACCCAACCGATGCAATTTCGGGCTGGCAATAGGTACAGCCCGGTATGTTGTTATAATCAATCGGTTCAGGATGATGGCCTGCAATTTTCTCCACACAAGTTATACCCTCTGCACTGGCAACGTGGGCTAAGGCTTGCCCGCCAACGCAATCGCCTATGGCGTAATAGCCCGGCACATTGGTGGCATAAAACTTATCGGTTAAAATTTTTCCTTTATCGGTAGCAATACCCACATCTTCTAACCCTAAATTTTCTAAATTGGTTTGTATGCCAACGGCAGATAATACAACTTCGGCTTCAACTACTTTTTCGCCATCGGCTGTTTTAATTTTTACTTTACTAATGTCGCCTTTGGTATCAACGCTTTCAACCGAAGCATTAACCATAATATCTATGCCCGCTTTTTTAAGCGATTTTTCTAATTGTTTTGATACGTCTTCATCCTCAACCGGTACAATGTTTGGCATAAACTCAACCACGGTAACTTTAGTACCCATAGTTGCATAAAAATAAGCAAACTCAATGCCTATAGCACCCGAACCAACTACTAATAAACTTTTTGGTTGTTTCGGCAAATTCATAGCCTGGCGGTAACCAATAATTTTTTTACCGTCCTGTGGCAGGTTTGGCAACTCGCGCGAGCGGGCACCAACGGCTATAATAATATGCTTAGCATCATGTGTGGCAACTGTTTTATCGGCAGCGGTAACTTCCACTTTTTTGCCTGCTTTTACTTTAGCAGTGCCCATAATAACATCAATTTTATTTTTTTTCATTAAAAACTGAATGCCCTTGCTCATGCCATCAGCTACATCGCGGCTGCGTTTTACAACGGCACCAAAATCAGCCTTAATGTTATCAGCGCTAATGCCATAATCTTTAGCGTGGTTTAAGTACTCAAACACTTGTGCGCTTTTTAATAAGGCTTTTGTAGGAATACAACCCCAGTTAAGGCAAATGCCCCCCAGGTTTTCACGTTCAACAATAGCGGTTTTTAAACCTAATTGAGAAGCACGTATAGCAGCAACATAACCGCCCGGACCACTTCCTATAACTATAACATCGTAGCTCATTGTAATAAATTTTAGTGTTGCGAAAGTAAGGTTTTTTTAGCGATGAGCAAGTATCAAATTATTTAATAACCTCTACTTTAAAAACTTTGGTTTGGGTACTATCATTAAAGTGGTTAAAGTTAAAAGTAAGGGTTACACTACCTGTTTTTAGAGGTTCAAAATTAAAATCAACTTCGCCCGATTTATCCCCATGAAACACAGAGCCTAAATAATCAACCCCTCGTTTATTTGAGTTTTCTTTTAACAGCCAGTAGTAATTTTGAGCGTGGTTTTCTCCTATCAGGGTAATTCTAAATTTTTCGCTCACTTTAACGGTATTTGTTTTACCGCTTTGTGTATCATATTCTATTTTTTTATACGAGCACCCTCCTATAAAAAGTAAAAAGAGTAAGCTATAAAAAATTAGCGTGGTTTTCTTCTTCACGGTAAAATAAAGTGTTTGCAACAGCTATAAAAAAGGCACCAATACTTTGTTCAATAAGTTGCCAGCTAACATCAACCAATAAATTAAACATGGTTACTTTAAACGAAAACGATATGCCAACCGTAAACGCTACACCATACATAAACAACGCGGTTAATATGCCAATTAGTAAACTGCGTTTATAAGGGTGCTTAATGTTTTTTTTTAGCGAAGTGCTTTTATACAATAACGACATGCCAAAAGCAACCACCAAATAAACTACGGCAGCAACCGAAAGAAACAAAGTTTTAGGAATAGTAAGTTTTAAAATATCATTGGTTAGCATACCATGAAAAATATAAAAGGCCGAGTACATAAGTACTGCCGATAAAAGCCAACCAAAATAAAACCTACTGTTAAACATTTATTACACTACAAAAATACACAATTTCATTTTAAGATAATCTGTACATTTGAAAAAAAATTAAACTAAATATGACAACCTTCGAAATTCTTAAAAAAACGCATTTTGTAGTAGTAACAATCTTCTTTTTAATCTATTTGATTAAAACACTTTTGTTATTAACCGACAAAAAAGACGCATTAACCTCATTTACTAAAAAAGTAAAAGTTTTAGAAATGATAGTAAGCGTTTTATTTTTGGTAACAGGCGTTTATTTAATGACGAAA
>DATFTU010000463.1:0-5310 GCA_035261565.1 Bacteroidia bacterium | reverse complement strand
CTTGCCCGGCAATCCGGCATCGGCATTAACATGTTTTTATGAATATGTTTATCCCACACTGCAAATTATGCAGGGCAAACAGCATGTGTTTTTAACCCCCTTACAGTTACCCACATTAAAAAAAATTGTGAAGAAGAAAGGGTTGGCAAATTTTTTAAAGGCAGAAATTAAACATGATAGCGTAATGCCACTGGAGGGGCAAGAATCGTTTATTATGAAATCGATGGCGGGGGCAGGCGCTTTTATATATTTACCTGCTGATAAAGAAGATGTGCTTATAAGCGAATTAGTTGAAGTACATGTGCTGCCTAATTTATACATTTAGAGATGGAAATAACAGTATTGTTTTTTGGCGAGTTGGCGGAGATTGCAGGAACCAGTAAAATAACGGTACAACATATAACAGATACAGCTTCTTTATATGCGTATTTGTTTGAGCAATACCCAACACTAAAAAACAGAACTTATAGATTGGCTGTAAATAAAAACGTAATTAATGAAAAACAACATTTAAAAAACGGAGACGAAGTGGCTTTACTCCCGCCCTATGCAGGAGGCTGATATGGAAGAAAAAAAACATAAGATACATAAGGTAATTCAACAAGGGGCCATAAGCGGTGAGTTTATTGCCACATCTATAAACAAGCACAGCAGTAAAACAACTATTGGTGCGCATACTATTTTTTTAGGCCAGGTAAGAAGCGATAAAAAAGACGGCAAAGAAGTTGTTGCTATAGAGTATAGCGCGTATGAAGAAATGGCCGAAAAAGAATTTCATATTATACGCGAAGAAGCCTTTGCAAAATATAACCTTACCTGCATGCATATACACCACAGCATTGGTTTGGTAAAAGCAGGCGAAATATCGTTGTTTGTTTTTGTATCGGCCCCGCACAGAGATGATGTATTTACTGCCTGCGCCGATATTGTAACCCAAATAAAAAAACGTGTGCCCATTTGGGGCAAAGAAATTTTAGAAGACGGAACACACCTTTGGAAAATTAACAACAAATACGCTGATAAATAACATGGTTGATATAACACATAAGACAAATACGCTAAGAGAAGCAACCGCACAGGCTATTGTAAAAGTGAGTCATAAAAAAACAATAGAGGCCATAGTAAATAAAACCGTACCCAAAGGCGATGTTTTTGAAATGGCTAAAACAGCCGGTTTATTTGCCGTTAAAAAAACAAGTGATATTATTCCTGATTGCCACCCCTTGCCTATTGAATATGCGGCGGTGCGTTATGAGATAAAAAACCTGGAAGTGTTTGTTGAAATGGAAGTGAAAACCGTTTATAAAACGGGTGTAGAAGTTGAGGCCATGCACGGTGCATCGGTAGCGGCACTTACCATGTACGATATGCTAAAGCCTATTGATAAAGGCATTGAGATAAGCACTATTAAACTGCTTAATAAAAAAGGTGGCAAAGCCGATATAAAAACTGAAGAGCATAATTTAAAAGCGGCGGTTTTGGTTATATCCGATTCGGTGGCGGCCAAAAAGAGTGAAGATGTATCGGGTAAACACATAATTGAAATTTTAAAAAGATACCATTTCACATCTATTGATTATTATATAGTGGCTGATGAGATTGCAGATATACAAAACCAACTGAAAAAGTGGTGCGAAGCAGGAATTGATTTGGTAATTAGTACCGGAGGTACGGGGCTTTCGTTACGCGATGTAACAACCGAAGCCGTAAAACCTTTGTTAGAAAAAGAAATTGACGGCATTATGGAAACATCTCGCAACTATGGGCAAAACCGTACACCCTACGCCATGCTATCGCGTGGGGTGGCAGGGTTTATGGGCAAAACACTTGTGCTGACTTTGCCAGGATCGGCAAAAGGCGTAAGCGAAAGTATGCAAGCTCTGTTTCCTCACTTGTTACATGTATTTAAAGTGAGAGAGGGAGTTAAGCATTAAAATTTAATGCTTAAATATCTCTGCCCATTTTAAATTGAGCGGCAAACGGACATTTAGAATTAGTAATGCTGTACTTTATGGTGCTGGCATCGCTGGTATCAACTGCCACACTAATTTGCGCATTTGCTATTGCTTTTATTTTTGCATCAATAGCAGCCTGATTACTAACTGTTTTATCGATAGAGAGGTTTACTGAGCCTGCATAAAATAAGCCTATTACCACCTGGTAATCTCTAATTTTATCTTTATAGGTATTAAAATTATTTGTTTTAAAAGCATCTAACGATGTTGCCAGGTTAGAGTTATACCCAATTATATTTTTACCCTGAATAGAATTAAAATGAAAACCTTCTACTTTATTGGCATCTAAAACATCTTTTAAATTCAGGCCTAAGTATGGAATTGAAAGGGAGGCATCTGATTTGAAATCGTTGGTCATATCCACATCGGGTAAGTTTGCATCCTGCATGGGAATAGATTGCAATGTTTTTAATAAAGCCCCGGTGCTATCACATATCTCAGCAATATTTTCGTTGCAGGGCACATAGGTTTTAGTGAAAAGGCCTTTTACATCCCATAAATCGCCAATTGAATAATTAGCAAAGGAAGAAGGCAATAAATCTGCCGAGTATTGTCTTTCAAAATCTTTTCTGGTTATCATAAGTTGGTTTTAAAGGTTATAAGACAAACCTAACTTGTTTTATTTATATAACAAATACATTTTTTTAAAAAACCTTACATACGCATAAACAAGTTAGAGGAGATTGCTTCGCTTTGCTAACAATAATATATATTAATATTCTATTTTATCGGTTTTCTTTTTCCACTCATCAAAAGCTGTTAATGCCTCTTCGCGCAACAGTTGAATAAATTTCATCTGGCGTTCGGGTAAGGGCTTAGCAATTTCCTGGTAAATAAAATCGTCGTCAAAATTTATGGCCGCAGCATCTTTTTTGGTGTTAGCATAATATACTTTATCGGGGCGTGCCCAATAAATGGCCCCCAGGCACATGGGGCAGGGCTCGCAGCTGGTATATATTTCGCAACCTGTAAGTTGGTGTGTGTTTAAAATTTTACAAGCCTGGCGTATGGCATTCACTTCGGCATGGGCTGTGGGGTCGTTAGTGCTGGTAACGCTGTTTGCCGCGCGTGCAATTATTTTTCCGTCTTTTACTACTACGGCACCAAAGGGCCCCCCTTTACCTGATTTAACGTTGTTTACAGAAAGCTCGATAGCTTCCTGCATAAATTTTTTATCACTCATGCTCGCTTTATTAATTACTTGTATAAACAAATATAACCAATTATGAGTTTAAAATTAATGTTGTCGTAATTTTAGTAAGCTGTAAATTTTTGTACATTAGCTTTATTAACTTTTAACCCCAATTATATGAAAACACCTTTACAAAATTTATTTTTAGCGGCAGGTTTATTTACCGCAAGCTTATGTATAGCACAACCAACTTTAACGGCAACGGGTATTAACCCAGTGGTGGGCGATGCGTTTGTTGATTACGGCACAGGTTATGTTGGGCCAGGCTCGGCCGGTGCAAACCAAACCTGGAATTTATCAAGCCTCACTACAACGGGAACAGTTTCGTACACGGCGGTTAATCCATCAAGTACCAGTTACAGCTCAAGTTTTAGCAATGCTAATGTTTGCGAATCCGGCGGCTCAGCTGGCTATTATGGTTATTACAAAACATCGAGCAGCGCTTTACAAATTTATGGAGATGTTATCGCTACAGGAACTACATCGATTGTAATACCTTACAGTAATCCGGAAGATATGATTCATTTTCCGTTTACATATAACGATACGTACACCGATACCTGGGCGGGCACTTTTACTAACGGCACTATGTTTTACAGACGCGGCACGGATTCGGTTACTGCCGATGGCTACGGAACTTTAATTTTACCAAACGGTACATACAGCAATGTGTTGCGTGTACATTTTGTACAAAATTACCAGGACTCGGCTAATTTTGGCACACCTTATATAATTACGTACCATAACAGTGAATACATGTGGTGGTTAAACGGAAACCATTACCCGATTGCTACACTTTCTGACTTTTCAAGTTCGGCGGGTAGTCCAAGCCAAACGGGTTCGTATTTAAAAACTATTGTTGCGGGTATTGAAAATGTGAGTGAAGTTACAAACTCGTGCACTGTATTTCCTAACCCGGCTTCAACCAACATTACATTACATTTAAACTTAAGCGAAAACAAGCAGGTTGAAATTAAATTATTTAACTCGCTTGGCGAGCAAATTAATGTAACCATAAATGCTGATGGTGTACAAGGCAGCAATAATTATACGTTAGATGTTAGTCACTTAGCACAAGGTATTTATTTTGCCAACATTAGTTTAGATGGTATTTTAACATCAACTCAGCGCGTTGTTATCAGCAAATAAATTAGCACGCAATTCTTTTTAAAAAATTACAATAGCCCTACGGGGCTATTGTGTATTTAGAGCGTACCGCATACGCACTAAAAAAGCCCAGCGCGTTATTACTTAAATTGGTTGTTGGGTTACCGGGCGTAGCTGTTTGTATGCCGGTTTGGGCTTTGGTTATTTGGGCCAGGGTTCGGTAATACTCATACACATTGGCATCTATACTTTCTAAAATTACGTTTACAGTATCGCCAGCATGTATAGTGGTATCTCGGCGGACAACCGTTTTAGAAATTACGGAGCCATCCTGCCCTTCATCAGAAATGATAGTGATATTATTGTAATTAGGTATATGATTTACGTATTCGATTAAACGGTAATAATTGGTTATGCCGGCAGGGTCGGTAAAAACGGCACGTACTGAAACACTTGTTACGGGTGTTGCATTGCTGTTACCACCAAAGCCACCCCCACTGCGATGAGTTGATGTATCGGCCACAACAGAGTCTAAAGCAACAGGTGCAGGCATGGTTGATGTGGCTGTATAATTTTTTCCGTTTGATGTTACAGAAAGATGATACGTACGCCCGCTTACCCCTTGCAGGTGCGAGGTTACATAATTACCATGGCCTATATCGGTAAGTGTTTCGGTGTTGCCTGCGTTATCGCTAATAACAACCGTTGCGCCGGTTATGGCAGGAAAAACATTGTTATCGCTAAAGTTTACTGTTTGCGTAAGGTTTACGGTATATGAGCCCGGTTGGTCGGTAACCTCAGCATCAATTACAATATTAGGATTTGATGCGTTTAAATTGATATTAACTACTTTGGTGCAGGATGCAAACAAAATACAAGTGATAAGTGATAAGTTATAAATTATAAGCGATGGGTTGAAAACAATTTTTTTCATGCCGGTTAGAATTTAAAATTATAGGTGATTGATGGTACCCAACGGAACAAGTAAGTCATAAC
>DATFTU010000462.1:0-2164 GCA_035261565.1 Bacteroidia bacterium | reverse complement strand
CGGGCTCGTTCCGTTTTGCGTCAACCACCCAAAAAACATTTCAGGTGGCGGCCGCTTTAATTGAAGCCGGAGCAAAAAATGGAGATATTTATAATAGCGTGTATGATGACTATACCGAAAAACGCTTAAAACTTTTAGGCTATTGCTTGTACGAAAAATTGGTTTTTGTACCTGAATACAAAGTGGCTTACATAGCCCTCAGCGAAACCGAATTAAAAAGTTTCGATTTTAAAAAAGGAGATACCGAGGGTATAGTAAACTATGCCTTATCAGTTGGCGGGATGGATTTATCGGCTTTCTTTTCTGATAAGGATGGAGCTATCCGTATATCTTTTCGTAGTAAAAAATTTGATGTAAATAGTTTTGCTCGCGCGCACTTTAATGGTGGCGGACATATAAACGCCGCCGGGGCAAAAAGCACTTTATCCTTAGATGATACGGTTAAAAAATTTACCGACCTTTTGCCACAGTATAAAGCCGAATTGAAAAAATAATAGCGGTGAAACAACTTTTTTCAAATATCGTATTCTGTTTTCTGTTTTTAGTAAGCGGTATTTTTTTTATTTCCTGTACCGATAAACCCAAGCCTAAACCGGTTGTAGTAAATTACAGTAAATTAAAAGAGGATATAATAGCGGTTAACAAGCCGGCTGTTGTAATGGAGAATGATGAAATTAATGCCTATATAAAAGCGCATAATTATACTATGCAAACAACCGGAACAGGTTTACGCTACATGTTTATAAAAGAAAACCCGAAAGAAAAGAAAATAGAAAACGGCAACGTAATAAAAGTAAATTACAAAGTCTTTTTATTAGATGGCACACTTTGTTATTCATCTGATAAAAAAGGCCCTAAAGAATTTAACGTGGGTGCTGATAATGTTGAGAGTGGTATACATGAGGGAGTGCAACTTATGCATCTGCATGATAAAGCCCTGTTTATTTTACCTGCGCACCTTGCCTTTGGTTTAATTGGCGATAGGGATAAAATTCCACCCAAAGTTGCCGTAGTTTATATGGTGGAAGTTATTTCTGTTCGATAGTATGAAGACTGCTTATAAAATTGCATTTGCACTAAGTTTGTTTTTTATATTCTCTTGCAGAGAAAAACCTAAAACTTACCAGGGCTACTCAAAACAACAGGATTTTTATTACAAATTAATTTCGTTGGGCGATGGAGCAAAAAAAACCGACTCAACACAACATCTTTTAATAGAGGCCTCTTGTAAAAACCTGGCAGATTCTACATTTTGGACAACTAAACACAAAGGAGGGCAAACTTTTTTTGTTACTAAACAATCTCCTTACTTTTTAAAAAGTGCATATGGTTTTTCAGTTGGCGATAGCTTGCAGTACCTCTTTCCGGCTGGGAAATTTTTTAAAGAATTTTTTAAATCAGATGTTCCGTTTTTTTGCAAGAAAGATTCCTGTGTAAAATGCTCTTTAAAAATAATCCGGGCTTTAACCGCAAGTCAGTTTGCCGCATTTAATGATAGTTTACAAACGTTTATAAATACTCAGCAAAGTAAAGAGCAATTGCTGGTACAAAAATATGTTTCCAAAAACTGTAAGCAGGTGTTTGAATTTGCGCCTAATGCGTTTATGGAAATAATACAGCCTACAAAGTCAGATTCTGTTAAAAGAGGTAAAAAAATAAAGCTTTTTTATAAAGGTTACTTTTTAGATGGCACCCTGGTTGATTATACCCCCCATAACTGGGCGTTTGAATTTACCTATGGGCAAGAGGGGCAATTAATAGAGGGTTTGCAGTTGGCACTGGCTAAATTGAAAAAAGGCGAAAAAGCAAAAATTATATTAACTTCGCAACTCGCTTTTGGAAGTGAAGGCAGCAGCAACGGAGCTGTACCACCTTATACCCCATTAGTGTATCAAATAGAAATAGCAGACATAAAATAAACATGAAAAAAACAATCTTAATTTCAACAGCAGCACTATTTTCGTTAGTTGCTTGCAAAAGCAGCAAACACCCAGGCTACGAAGAAGTGGCAGGCGGTTCGTATTTTAAAACAGATAAAAAAGGCGATGAAAGCAAAACCTTAAACAAAGGCGATGTGGTTTTTATGTCACATACCATGACTACCGAAAAAGACTCCTTGCTATTCAACTATAAAACTATGTTGCGTCCGGGCCAGCCTTACGCT
>DATFTU010000461.1:0-9502 GCA_035261565.1 Bacteroidia bacterium | reverse complement strand
GTTATAAAAGAAAAGAAATCGGTTTGCTGTTTCCATGCTTACAGCCGATTTTCCATAAATAAAATTACGGATTTTAAGCAGCAGCATAATTTTTACTACATCTTTCGGCACTTCATCACCCATACCACAAGCATGCGATTTTACCAGGTTTTCCTGTAATTGCTGCAATTCATTATTTGGAATAATAACATTGCAAAGTGAGCCAAAGCCTGTGTTTACACCATATATAGGCTCTTTTTGTGTTGCCTGTTTTTTATCTAAATATGCACGAGAGGTTTTTATATTTTTAATAGCGTCGGCAGAAAACTCAAGTTTTGAATGATTTGCCAGAATTTTTTCAATATCAGAAACGCTAATGTGTTTTTTGGGATTTAAGCTAAAAATCATGCCGCAAAGGTAAAATTATTATAGAAGTGAAGGGAGAAATCAGCTTAATACTTCCTACTTTCACTACTATTTTTATCTTTGTGCACAATCAGAAAAATTATTGTGTCTTCTAAAAAAACGCTTAATACTAAAACAACTAATAATCAGCCAGATGTAACCAATAACTATGTTATTGATTTTTTTGAAAACTTAGGAAGTAAAGCCATTTGGTTATGCTTAGGTTTAATTGGCTTATTAGCTTTTATTGTTTTTAAAGATTTCATTTTTCAGCAAAAAATATATTTGTTTAAAGATATTGGCAGTGATTCGTTAAACGCGTCCTGGCCTTGGATGGTTCATTCGGCAGACTATATTTCTAAATACGGAACTCCTTCATGGTCGTTTAATATGGGCATGGGGCAAAATATTTTATCTTTTTCGTTTTACGATCCGTTTGATTATATACTTTATTTTTTGGGCAGCAAGCATATGCCTTACTTATTAGTTTATAAAGAAATTGCCAAAATATTACTTGCCGGTTTTTTGTTTTTTAACTATTTAAAATTATTAAAAGCAAGTAATTATACAGCCACCATTGGCGCTATGCTATATGCCTTTTGCGGATACATGATAGTGGGTAGTGGGTGGTTTCTTTTTTCGTTTGAGGTATTTAATGCAGCCTTATTATTACTAAGTTTTGAATTGCTTTACCAAAAAAACAAATGGTACTGGTTTATTTTGCCTATATTTTTAATAGGCATATCAAGGCCATTTAACTTTTGGTTATATGCTTTATTTCTTTTGCCATATATTTTGTTTAGAGTTGTACAAACAGAAGGTAAACTTGATATTAAAAAAACCTCATTATTATTAGCAAAAATTATTGGGGTGTCAGTAATAGGTATTGGTTTAAGTGCCCCTATATTTTTAGAACATTTACAGGTAATGATTGAAAGCCCTCGTGGTTCAGGCCCCGATTCGTATTTCCATGTGCTATCATCTGCCCCCATGTTTCATACAACCGATAAAGTGCAGTTTGGTACGGGTATTATGCGTTTTTTCTCGAGCGATATTTTAGGTAGTGGAATTAATTTTAAAGGCTGGCAAAATTTATTAGAAGCGCCTATTTTTTATTGTGGACTGCCTTGCTTATTACTATTTCCTCAATTTTTTCAATTTTTAAACAAGCCTGTAAAAAGGGCTGCTATACTTCTGCTTTCAATTTGGTTGTTACCAATTATTTTTCCTTATTTCCGACAAGCTATTTGGTTGTTTAGCGGCGATTATTACCGCACATATTCTTTTTTTGTAGGTTTAATTTTAATTTTTTTTAGCATAAGTGCTTTCGATAAAATAATTAAGCAAGGTAAATTAAGTGTACTTAGTCTTGTTATAACATTAGTGCTTTTGCTCATTTTAATTAATTATCCGTTTTTTCAAGACAAAAAATCCGTTGATAGTGGAATTCGTTTTTTTGCAGAAATATTTTTAATTCTTTATGCTTTTATATTGTATAACATACCTAAACAAAAAAACACTGTAAGCTATAAGTATGCTTTTATAGCCTGTTTATTTATTGAATTACTATACTTTTCGTGGTGTACTGTTAACAGAAGAGACAATGTTAAAGTTGCTGATTTAAAACAGCCTATTGGTTACAATGATTACTCTAACCAGGCGATAAATTATTTACATGAAACCGACCATTCTTTTTATAGAGTTGATAAAAACTATTTTTCTTCGCCTGCCATACATGGCAGTTTAAATGACGGTATGGTGCAGGATTATTATGGCACCTCGTCGTACAACGCATTTAATCAAAAATATTACATTGACTATTTAAAAACAATGGGTGTTTTAAGTAAAGTTAATGAGTTAGAATCCCGCTGGTCATCAGGGTTAATTAATCGTTTTATTTTAGAATCGTTAAATGATGTAAAGTATATTTTAACTACCAAAGGATATACGCAGCCCGGCTGGCATGTAAGCCATGATAGTATTGCAAAATTTGGAGATGTACTGGTTCTTAAAAACAAATTTAACCTTCCGTTGGGGTATGGGTATAGTAGTTATATTAAATTATCAGATTTCGAAAAACTATCTCCATCTCAAAAAGATTTTGTTAGTACAAAAACAGCTGTAATAAATGATGAGGACCTTAATAAGGTTACTGCACTTAAACAATTTGAATTAAAAGATACCGTTGCACCAAGCCAATTTACATTTGATTTATTGAAACAAAATATGGACAGCTTACAAAAAAACACCATTCAGATATCCGAATTTAAGCCTACCCATATTAAAGCATCTATTAATTTACCAGCTGATAGATTAGTTTATGCCTCAATACCATTTGATAAAGGCTGGACGATTACCGATAATGGAAATAAAACAGACAAATTAATTTTAAGCGGTGGAATGACAGGACTTATGCTAACTAAAGGCAACCATGCTTTAGAATTTACTTATACATCGCTTAACTTTAAAAAAGGACTTTATATCAGTGTGATTTCATTTTGTATATTTATTGGGTTATTTTTCTTCGTTCATAAAAAGAAAAATATTGAAGAAAAAAGTGTATAAATAATGTTATTAGCTGCAGAAAAAAACAACCTTATTTTAAAATCGCTTTCGATAAAAAAGCGTTTTATAAATATGTATTTTAAAGCTAATGCAGGTCATATAGGGAGCGCGTTATCGTGTACTGATATCCTTACTTTTATTTATTTTAACTGGATGCAGAAAACAGATGAGTTAATTTTATCTAAAGGGCATGCCGCAGCGGCTTTATATAGCTTACTGGCAGAAGACGGTATTTTATCAGCTCAGGATATTGATAGTTTTTATAAAAACGATACTTATTTATCTGCTCATCCGCCGGCTAATAAAATTAATAAAATTCGTTTTGCTACCGGGAGTTTAGGGCATGGTTTAAGTATTGCTGCGGGTTTAGGCTTAGCCGCTAACCTTAAAAATTCAGGTAAAACTATTATGTGTGTAACATCTGATGGAGAATTAAACGAAGGCAGTACTTGGGAAGCAGCTTTGTTTATTGCACACCATCAATTAAAAAATGTTTGTTGGTTTATTGATAGAAATGAACTACAGGGTTTTGGCAGAACAGAAGATGTAATGAAGTTAAACCCGTTAGATAAAAAATTAGCATCGTTTGGGTTTGATGTACATATAATTGATGGTCACAATTTTGATGAGTTTAACACTATTAAGCAAAAACAAAAAGATGCCAATAAACCAATTGCTGTTATTTGCAACACTGTAAAAGGGAATGGCTGGATGCCAAAACAAAACCAGTTAAGCAGTCATTATCTGCCATTTAATGAAGCAGAGTATAAAGAATTTTTAGAGGCTATTGATACTGAAATAAAAGCCATTTTATAAGAAGTATGAGAGTAGAATTTGCAAATGCCATTATAAAACATCACACAACCGTTGCTAATCAGGTTTTTATTACCGGCGATTTAGGTTTTATGGCATTAGAGCAGGTACGCGATACTTTTGGTAAACATTTTATTAATGCTGGTGTAGCCGAACAAAACATGGTTAGCGTTTCAGCAGCATTAGCTTCTGAAGGTTTTATACCCTGGATATATAGTATATCTCCTTTTACAACATTACGCCCTTATGAGCAATTACGTAATGATGTTTGCCACCATAACCTACCGGTAAAAGTTGTTGGTAATGGCGGTGGTTACGGTTATGGCATAATGGGTGCTACGCATCATAACTTAGAAGATATTGGAAGTATGCGTTTGTTACCGGGCATGCGAGTATATATACCATTTAATGGCGATGATGTAGAGCAATGTGTTAAGCAAATGCTGGCAGATAAAGCACCTAATTATTTACGCTTAAACCTGGCTGCCAAAACAGATACAGAAGTTGAAAGTTTTAGCCAATGGCGCAGGTTAAAAAAAGGCAGTAAAAAAACTATTGTTATTGGCACAGGTCCTGTTGTGGCAAACTTATTTCAATTAGATGCCGAAATTTTAAATGAACTTGAAATATGGTTAATGAGCATTTTCCCTGTTGTTAATTTACCCAAAGAGTTTATAGATTCATTAAAAGAAAAACAAACTGTTATAACTATGGAAGAACATAGTGGGCAGTGCAGCTTATATGAAACAATGGCTGCTCAATTATTAGCTAATGGTTGTGGCCACGTAAAATATAATGGGTTATACAGCAACGGTTACCCCAGTGGTAAATATGGCAACCAAACCTGGCATCAGGCAGAAAATAATTTACACGGAGAGAATTTAAAAAATAAAATTTTAGCTTATTTAAAGTAATGCTTTCGGAGAAAATAAAAGAAGAAATAAAAAAGCTGGACGGGCCTATTGTAGTATTTGGCGCAGGTGGTTTTATTGGTGTTAATTTGCTACATATCCTCCTGGAACAACGAAAAGATGTGTATGGTGTTACTCAGGATCGTAGAAATAACTGGCGCTTTATTGCATCAAACGTTCCTGAAGAAAATATTTTAGATTGTGATATAAACGACCTTACTATTTTAAAAGAGTTGTTAGCGCAGGTAAAACCAAAGACCATTTTTAATTTAGCTGCTTACGGAGCTTACTCTAAACAAAAAGAGTACAAAAAAATATACGATACTAACTTTAACTCAACTGTTACACTTATAGAAACTTTAAAACCATTTGGTTTTAGTGCATATGTGCATGCGGGCTCAAGCTCGGAATATGGATTAAATAGTGCCGCTCCTTTGGAGGAGGCAGATTTAGTGCCTAATAGCCATTACGCGGTATCTAAAGTTGCCTCTTTTTATGCCGTAAAGTATTATGGCAAAATTGAACAATTACCTGTATCTCATTTAAGATTATACTCAGCTTACGGCCCTTGGGAAGAGCCTGATAGATTGATTCCGGTTTTAATTTCTAAAGCAAGAAAAAAAACATACCCTCCATTTGTAGATGCCCTAATATCTCGCGATTTTATATATGTTACGGATGTTTGTAGTGCTTTTATTAGTGCTGCCCATAAAATACAAGCCGTTAAAGGCGAAGCATTTAATATTGGTATTGGCGTAAAAACAACTATTGGTGAATTAGCCGATATGATGCAAAAGGGATTTGCTATAACAGAAAACCCTAAATTTAGTGCTATGCCTAACCGAAATTGGGACGTTACCGATTGGTATTCAAATAGCAGTAAAGCAAAAAAACTACTTGACTGGGAAGCCAAAATTGATTTAGAACAAGGAATAAAATTAGTTAGCCAATGGCAACAAAAAGTTAACTACGATACTGCTTTTTGGAACTGGAACAAATAAACCCCTCTTATGAACGAACCCACTTTTTCTATTATTCTGCCCTTATATAAACAAATTAATCATATTGAAAACATATATGATACTTATACTAAAAATTTAGCCACTTTAGGTGAAACGTGGGAACTTTTATTTGTAATTAACGGGCCTGATGATGGTTCGTTTCAAAAACTGACTCAATTAAAAAATAACGACAACGTAAAAATATTCAGACTTGAACAAGGCGGATGGGGGCGTGCTGTTAAATTTGGTTTAGCTAATGCTACCGGTAAGCACTTATGTTATACCAATTCTGCCAGAACAGAGATAAGTGATTTGCTGATGATTTTAAACTATGCCAAAGTTAATAACGATAACTTAGTTAAAGCTACCAGAATAATAAGAGAAAAACTTACTCGAAAAATAGGGTCTATATTATATAATTTAGAATGTAGAATCTTGTTTAAAGTACCTGTTTGGGATGTTAATGGTACACCAAAAGTTATTCCGCAAAAAGTGTATAAGCAACTAAACATACAATCGGATGATGATTTAATTGATGCCGAAATAGTTGCTTTATGCGCTAAAAAAAATGTGCGTATTATTGAAATACCGGTAGTATCAACCAAAAGAATAAGCGGTAAAAGCACAACTAACTATGGTTCGGCATTTAAAATGTATACCGGTTTATTTAAACTCAAAAATAAAATATGAGCAGGGTAAAAGAGGCACTTTGGGATAAACAAAACCTTGCTTTACGTAATACCGCCGAGTTATTTGGAACATCATTTACCAACGCAGGCATTACAAAACAAACTTTAAGTTATAAAGCATCGCCCGCTTTTACTCAATTATTAAACAAATTAAAAATAACTTTAGTTGTTAGCAGAGAGTATGAAAACCTAGTTTTAGCTTTAAATGCGCCCAATGCTAAAGAAATAAAACAATCTTTTTTTCATTTACCGCATCCGTCGGGTATTGCAGTTGATAGGGCAAAAAACATTATGTATGTTGCCGCCACCAGAAACCCAAATCAAATTTTAGAATTTAAAGTTTCTAAACAATCGTTGCAACGTTTAAAAGTGCCGGCGGTTGCTCCAAAAATATTAATTCCAGCAAGAACTAAATACTACCCGGGCCAATACTATTTTCATGATTTGGTACTGAATAAAGGGAAATTATATGCTAACTCGGTTGGTATGAATGCTATTGTGCCTATTGACCTTTCGACAACCGAAGTTGAAAAACCTATATGGTGGCCAAAATGTATTGAACAAAAAGGAAAACCTAACACAACAGCTAATTATATTCAATTAAATTCTATTGCGTTTGGTAAAGATTTAAAGTCTTCTTTTTTTAGTGCATCAGGTATAAAAATGGGCTCCACTCTTCCTGGAGAATTAGACTATCCGGTAGATAAATTAGGTGCTATTTTTTCAGGCAAAACAAGAGAGCCTGTTGGTTTTGGTTTAACAAGGCCACATTCGGCCCGTTTACACAAAGGTAAAATTTGGGTGGCTAATAGCGGTTATGGAGAAGTCGGTTATTTTAAAGGGAGTGAATTTGTACCCACTTTTAAATTTAACGGATGGACCAGAGGCCTTTGTTTTATAGATACTGTTTTATTTGTAGCTATATCCCGTGTATTGCCTCGCTTTAGGCATTATGCCCCAGGTATAAAATCAAAAAAGCAAACATGTGCTGTTGTAGCTATAGATACTATAAAAAACGAAAAAATTGGAGAAATAGAATTTCCGTACGGAAACCAGATTTTTGCCATTGATTATTTTGACTCTGCTAAGTGCCAAGGCTTCCCTTTTATAAGCGTAGAAAAATCTTCTTTAGAAACAGATATTTTTTCGGTTTCTTTATGAAAATATTTACATTTACAAACTCTAAATTAAAAACATAATTAAAATATGAAAAAATCTGATTACAAATTTATCATGTTATCTGCCATGTACGAAAATGGTGGCAACACAACGCATCGTTTATTAGATGGGCATCCGGAATTATTTGTTTACCCGTTTGAATCGCAACCAGGCACAAAATATGTAAATGATTTTTTATCAAGTTTATATCCGTTAAAATACAGATGGCCTATTTTTCCAAGTTCATCATTAGCTGAAGAGGTTTATGAGCAAATTATTGATGAAGAAGGAAAAGTAAGAGCTAAAACACCTTATGTAAGTAAATTTAGAACTGCAGACATTCAAATGACTGATAAGGATAGAAAGAATGATTTTCTTAAATTCTTAAAAGGAAAAGAGCTTTCGAGAGCTAATATTATGGAAGCATTTTTTAGAGCAACTTTTACTGCCTGGAAAAACTATAAAGAAACCGGTAAAGAAAAAGCCTGGGTTGGTTATAGCCCTATTATTGGTGTTGATGGCGATAAAATTATTGAAGATTACAAAGGAAACGGGCACGTTTTCCATGTAGTTCGTAATCCTTTTTCAGCATACGCTGATACTAAAAAAAGAGCTGTGCCATTGTCAATTCCTCATTATATGATGGGTTGGGTTACTTGCCAGTACTTTTCGTTAATGCTTGCTGAAAAATATCCTGACCACTACCATATTATTAAATTTGAAGACCTTGTAAAAGATAAAGTTGGCACACTTGCTAAAGTACTTAAAAAAGTAGGCATAGGATCAAGTAAAACACTTGAATACCCAAGCTGGCATGGAGAAGAACTTAAAGAAGTTTACCCTTGGGGAACTGTTAGAATTCCTACTGAGGAAGCAAATTTAAAAACTGCAAAAGAATTAAGTAAAGACGAAATAAAAGAAATTTACTTACGCACTAAAGAATATATTGATATTTTTAAATTAAATGATTTCTATAAAAAAGTGAAATAAGTTTTAGTATTCTTTTTAAAATGAAAACCCCCAATTAGAAATTCTAATTGGGGGTTTTCATTTTAAATTATGTAAGGGTTATCTAATTAGTGTAACCGTTCCTGAATAAGAGTGGCTTTTCTGAAAAATATCTTTTAATTCAACTTTCCAAACATATACATCTTCAGGCGCATCGGCTCCTTTCATTTTACCATCCCATCCTTGGTATGGGTTAGTGGTACTTAATATTTGATTTCCCCATCTATCAAAAACAAGCATTTTAAAGCTATTGTCGTCCCAGGCGGTTCCTAAAGGTAAAAATTTCTCATTGTATATATCCTGATTAGGGGTAAAAGAATTTGGTGCATAAAATGTAAATACATCGTGTACAACGACTTCTTGAATAACTGTATCTACACATCCTTTTTGATTTTGTAAAACAAGCATTACAGGATAGTTTCCTATTGAAATATAGAGATGTGAAGGATTAATTTGATTTGAACCGGTTAAATCGCCAAAAGACCATTGAATGCTTGTGTAACCAGAAGATTCATTATAAAAAGAAATATTGGCATCAAAAATATCGGTATTAAATGTAGAAGCTGTAAAAGCCCCATATGGCGAAGGGTATACGGTTACTATATTATTTGAGCTTACTGTTTTTACACAACCTAAATCGGTTGTATACGAAAAACTTATATTGTAATTACCCGGGTTAGTATAACAATGAAATGGTTTTTGAATGGTTGAAGAACTGCCATCACCAAAATTCCATTTCCATGATAATAATGTATCATACGGTATATTATTAAAGTATATACAAACAGGATTACAGCCTGAAACACTATTGGGTAAATTAATTAATGGCGCTGGAGTAATAACAACCAAAGCCGTATCGGAAACACTTGCAGAACAACCATCTGAAACAGTTACCGTATATATTGTTGTACCTTGAGGCTGCACCAACAAAGGGTTTTGATGTGTATTGGGCGGCAACCAAGTATAATTATAA
>DATFTU010000460.1:0-5747 GCA_035261565.1 Bacteroidia bacterium | reverse complement strand
GTTAAAATGAAACCCATAAACCAATGGTTAAGTGAATATGGCGAAAGCCATCAAAACCCTAAAAACAAAACCATACATTTTATTTGTGTGCCGCTTATATTTTTTTCTATTGTGGGTTTGTTGTATACAGTTAAGCTAACCTATGTTTTTGGCACTGAAATTACATTAGCTCAAATAGTATTAGTAGTTGTTGCCATATATTACTTTTTACTATCGGTACCTATTGCTATTGGCATGATTTTATATGCCACTGTTTGTTTGATGCTGTGTTATATAATAGAGCAAAACACGGGGCACTTACTTATGGTATCTGTTTTTCTTTTTGTATTAGCATGGATAGCCCAGTTTTACGGACATGATATAGAAGGCAAAAAGCCATCGTTTTTAAAAGATGTACAGTTTTTATTAATAGGCCCGGCCTGGATTATGAGTTTTGTGTTTAAAAAAATTGGCTTGCCTTTTTAAACGGAAGCTTTAATTAGTTAAAACCTTAAACTCAACCCTTCTGTTTAGTTGCTGGTGTTCAGGTGTGTCGTTTAATACCAGGGGTTTCGTGCTGCCGTAACCAACAACAGTTATACGTTGTTTATTAATGTGGTTTTTTATTAAATAATTGGCAACTGCTTTTGCCCTGTCGGCCGATAGTTTTTGGTTTAAACTTTCGCTGCCCACATTATCTGAATGACCTGCTATTTTAATTTTTAGTGTGGGGTTTGCATTTAAATAATCAGTTATTTTATCCAGGTCTTCGTAAGATGAAGGCAGCAACACCGCCTTACCGGTTTGAAATAAAACATTTTTTAAAACAAACAAAGTATCTAAAGGAATTTTAGTTAGCGTATCCAGTTCTGTCTTTATGGGAGCAACGGGTTCTACTACTACAACAGTTGTTTCTGTTAAACTAACATCGTCAATAAAATAATACGCGTCTCGTTCCGAGTTTTGATTTATACGCGATTTTATTTCCTTAGGCACTTTAAGTTTTGTTTTGGTTGTTTTGTTAACCTTAAAGCTGCCCAGTAATACATATTTTTCTCCGCCTTTTGCTTTATATGTAACCGTAACCTTATGCCAGTCTTCTATACCAACTTTATGTATTTTTATATAAACGGGATTTAAATCGCTTATAACATTACACGATTTGTAATTTGCTTTGTCCGCTAAAAAACAAACGCCCAATTGGTCAATATAAGTTCTTGAATAATCGGCCAGAGTAACATACATACTAAACATATATGTTTTGCCTTTTTCAAGTGGGCTTACAAGCGGGGTTTGTAAATACTCTCTGTAATTGCCGTGCGAAAAAGCAAATATGCCCGCGTAACAATTGCCACTGTGTGCCGGCTGGTAACCCATGGGGTTTTGAGGTACATCAACCATCGAATATTTTTTATGTTTTTTGTCGCAGGCACAGAATAAATCGGTAGTGCCCTGGGTTGGCATGTTCCAAAAAGCGGAATTATTTATGGCAGAAAAATCGGTAGGAAAATAGTTGTTTTGCTCAAAGCTTGAATCGGGGATTAAATTTTGTGCCCGGGCAAATGGTATAAATAATATAAGTAATAAGCAGGTTTTCATGTTTAATAACACAATGTATTTAAAATACTTGTGAATTACTTACCCACTTAAACGAAATTTTGGATAAAAAATTACTTTACTGATACAGGCACCTCTAAATTATCCCAAATAAGTGAAAAGCCTGTGGCATTTATTTTATATACTAAACGCTCATTTAAAGCAGGCAATGTTTTGGGTGTTACTTCTACGCGCAAAATGTCGGCACTTTTATCATAATCGTAAGCGCCCCACTGGTCGTATACTCTATTAAAAATTACAACCCATTTTGTTTCGCCCGGTATTAAAAAAAAGCCATACTCTCCGGCTTCTAATAATTGGCCTTCAATATGTATGTTTTGGTCGGTTTTAAAAGTGGTGGCTTCGTTAGCGCCGGCTCGCCATACTTTATTGTAGGGCACAAGTCCGCCCCAAATTTTACGCCCTTTAACCGATGGGCTGCTGTAATTAATGGTAATGGTTGCTTTACCAATTTTACCCGTTGTGCTATCAGGAGGGCTTTCTCTTTTTTTCTGTGCAAAGCACGCTACCGATAATAAAAGAGCAAGCACAGCCACTAAAACCCGGTTTCTTTTAAAAAGAATTTTCATACGTAATTTAGTTTACTTAATGATAAATTATTTATTTTTTAAAAGCGCTATTTGCCCCATGTGATAGGCTAAATGTGTGGTGCGGCCAAGCACTACATTTAATTTGTTTCTGTGTGGTTCTTTGGCAAAATCTTCGGCAGATACAGATGTGTGTTTTTCAAACCACTCATCAGTAGTAAGTTTAGCAAAATGTGCGTCTAATTTTTCGGTTGAACTTTTCCAATAAGCTCTCAAATCTTTTACCGAAGGTGTATCAGCAACCGCTTTATCGGGTTTGCTTAAATAGGTATCATCTAAGTTGGTAAATTGCTGTGCACCAAAATTAAGCAGTGGCAACATTTTATCGTTTACAGCGGTTAGGTGCCCAAGCAAATAACTCCCTCTGTTTTTAGCAGGCGCAATTTCTTTTTGCAATTGCTCATCGCTTAGGTTATCAAGTATATTATTAGCTTCTTTTATTCTTGCATTCCATGCATCAAGAACTGATTTTACGATTACTTTTTTGGTTGCTTCCATTTTGTATAGGGGTTAAATTGTTATTCTATTAATAATTATGCTCGCAAATGTAAACTAATAAACTTGCATTTTGCAAGTTTATTTTGTTATCTTTTTGTAACTTTGCGGCAAATGGCTAAATCAACTAAAAAACAAGAAGGAAAGCGCTCCGGTTGCCCGCTTTCCTGTAGTTTAGATTTAGTGGGCGATAAATGGTCGCTGCTTATTATACGGGATATGCTATTTTTTGGGAAAAGCACATACAATGAGTTTTTAGATTCGGCCGAAGGCATATCAACCAATATATTAAGCAACAGGCTTATAAAACTTGCCGAAGATGGCTTAATAACATTTACCGGCACAGCCAAGCGAAAAAAGTATACGCTTACCAAAATGGGGTTAGATGTACAACCCATACTTGAATCTATTGGCATGTTTGGCACAAAATATTTTAAAGGCAGTAAACAGCATTTACAAGAGCAAATAAAAAATTTTGTAAAATAAATGCGTAAAAACGCTGTAATTAAAATAAAATCGCTGATAGAATTATTTGAACTGATTACCGAAAATGAGCGAATTATTGTTGATATACTCAGGCAAATAATAAAAGAAACGCTGCCCCAAAACTGTAAAGAAAAGATTTCATACAACGTACCATTTTTTTACGGTAATAAAGGTATTTGTATTATTTGGCCGGCTTCGGTTCCAAGGGGTGGAATTAAAGAGGGCGTGCTTTTGGGTTTTTGGTATGGCAACCGGCTTGCTGATGTGGATGGTTATTTAACCCATGGCACTAACAAACAGATTTTTTATAAAATTTTTTACTCGCCCGAAGAAATAAATATAAAGGCTATTAAAAAGTTATTAACCGAAGCCATACGGGTAGATAATATGAAAAAACAAAATTAACTAATAGTTAAAATGTTGAGTTACAAGAAAGTAACCTGCTAAATGCGTTTTTAGCCTAAAAACAGCCTGTTTGACCTATATTTTTAAACAGAAAATTAGTTTAAGTTTAAAATATTGTTATCTTTGTTATAGGAAATCTGCCTACAGTTAGATACTAAAAAATAAGCAAATAGTCTTATAAAAATAAGTTAATTAACTTATGTTAGCGTGCAGAACCTGTGTTATTAATAGATACTAATGTTAAATAAATTATATATAACCGCGGCTTTTACATTACTTAGTGTGTTTGGCTTTTCGCAACGTATGGGCGAGCGTAAAGTTCTTAAACAGGTTAAATCATTAACCCCTCCCGCTAATTTAAAACAAGCAGATAGTACATCAACAAATGTGTTGCCTGTTAACTATGAGGTTAAACAAAATAGTAAGACTGACAAAAAAACGGAAGAAACAAATGTAATTGGCTTATCAGATATGCGTGGGCCTGCAGTTAGGCCAAAGGTGGTGGTAAGTACCGGTAAAAAAGCAGAAGAATGAAGTTAAAGCAATTACATACGCTGTTTTTTTTAGTTATTGCTATTGGGTTTTTTAGTACTGTAAAATCTCAAACTACGGTTTTATCTGAAAATTTTGAAGGGGCATGGACTGTTATCGGCTCTGCGGGCGGTGCAAATACAACCATCCCCGGTACAACACCTGCATCGCAAACCTGGTACGGTGGTACTTTGTGTGGCACAAGTAGCGAAGTTTGCCATAAAAGCAATTATTCTACCGGCTGGTCTAACCCATATAATATTTGCGGAAATACATATCCGCCACCAACTTGCGGAGCTAACGGAACTTCGTATTGTGCATTGTTTGATGGGTACGACCCATCAAATGGGTGTGGGGGCTTTATAAATTCTCCAACCGTAAATTTATCATCCTATTGTAGTGCCAGTTTAACTTTTTATTATTATGATTACGACGAAAACCAAATTTACGTATCATTTTGGAATGGAAGTTCCTGGGTAATTGCGGCAACTTTAAATAATACCGGTACCCAAACATGGAATTCATATACGGTTGCGGTACCTGCAAGCTGCTTAATTGCTGCGGGTGCTATACAATTTGAGGCTGTTTCAAAATTTAAATTGTACCCAATCGGTATTGATGAGGTGGTGCTTACAGGAGGAGGTTCTTGTACCGGCACACCAACCGGCGGCACGGCATCAGCCAGTGTTACATCTTTTACAACTTGTTCGGGCGGTAGTTCAGTATTAAGTTTATCTGGCAACACAACCGGTTGTGGTATAAGCTATCAATGGCAATCATCGCCCGATAATGCAACGTGGACAAATATTAGCGGGGCAACCTCTTCTACATATACAGCAACGGTTGGGTCAACAAGCTATTATCAGTGCGTAATTAAATGCTCGGGCAGTGGGTTAAGTGGTAACTCAAGCAGTATAAAAATTACTGTAGCCGCAGGCACTAACGATTGTTGCAATAGCGCATCAAATATAACCATGAATTCAACCGGCGTTATAGGTAGTTATACCGGCACGGCCACAGGTAACAATTCCAGCTCAACTGCCGACCTTAACGGAACCTCATCTTGCTTTAGCAGTAATAAAAACAACTGGTATACTTTTGTAGCGCCTGTTACTGGTAGTTATTTTGTTGGCATAACCGGAGGTACAATGACACTGCCTGAAATATCTATATTAACAGGTAGTTGTGGCGCTTTTACCGAGCAAAGTTGTGCGGGTGCAACCACAGTTACCGGAATAAAAGCGCCCGAAGAATCGGGGTGGACCTATTACCCATACGGTTATTCTCCTTTTTCTATGTTTGGTGGCGATGGTTATCAAACAGCAGCCAATTATTCCTATGGTGGTATATGTAATGTAACTGCCGGCACAACAGTATATGTTATGGTGGATAATTATAACAGTAGTTTAAAATATGTTATTAACCCTGACGGAACAATTTCTCCTTGCTCTTCGGGTTGTGATTTTTCTGTAGGCCCCGGTACTTCGGGTACTTATACGGTTAATGTAGCCGTATTAAAAAATGATGATGTATCTCAGCCTTTACTTATTGATGCCTGTGGTACCACATTTAACAGTACTACTATTGGGGCGACAAATTGCGGAGGTTCGGCCGGAGACGGAGTATATAATAATTTAGATGCTAATA
>DATFTU010000459.1:0-9073 GCA_035261565.1 Bacteroidia bacterium | reverse complement strand
TAGGAACTTGCATTACGCTTGAGTATTTGAACTGATTTTTAAGAGCCGGAACGATTTCGGCTGAGTACCTGGTTTTAAGCCTTGGTATATAATTTTTTGTTGCCATCTTACTTAATTACTTCTTTTGTTTTTTTAGAAATTCTAACCATTTTACCGGTTTTTTCATCCGCTTTTTTGCCTACACGAACTGTTTTACCACCTTCAACTAACATTACGTTAGATATGTGTACCGCACCTTCTTGCTTAACAATACCACCTTGTGGGCTTTTTGCGTTTGGTTTAGTGTGTTTAGAAATCATATTAACACCTTCAACCAAAACACGGTCTTTTTTGGTAATAATTTCTAAAATTTTACCTTCTTGTCCTTTCGACTCGCCAGAGATAACTCTAACAGTATCTCCTTTTTTTAATTTAAATTTTTTCTCTGCCATTTTCGTAATATTAAAGCACTTCCGGTGCTAATGAAATGATTTTGCTGTATTGTTTTTCACGTAGCTCTCTGGCAACCGGGCCAAAAATACGTGTTCCGCGTAACTCGTCTGTAGCATTTAATAAAACGCAGGCGTTATCATCAAAGCGGATGTATGAACCATCCGGACGGCTAATTTCTTTTTTAGTACGAACAACTACCGCTTTTGATACGATACCTTTTTTTACGTTACCTGATGGTAATGCATGTTTTACTGTAACAACAATTTTATCTCCAACCGAAGCATAACGCTTTTTGGTTCCGCCCAATATACGTATAACAAGCACTTCTTTGGCTCCGCTGTTATCTGCTACGGCTAATCTTGATTCGTTTTGTACCATTTTTTATATCTTACAAATGTATTAATTACTTAGCTTTTTCAATTACTTCTATCAGGCGCCAGCATTTTGTTTTGCTTAACGGGCGGGTTTCCATAATACGCACTGTGTCGCCAATAGCACACTCGTTTTTTTCGTCGTGCGCAACAAATTTAGAAGTCTTATTTAAGAACTTTCCGTATTTAGCGTGTTTTACTTTACGTTCAACCGCAACCACGATAGATTTTTCCATCTTGTTGCTGGTAACCACACCAATTTTTTCTTTTCTAAAGTTTCTTGTTGCTTCTGTGCTTTCTACTTTATTTTCCATTTTCAATCTTATTCGATTATTATTTTTTAAGCTTTACTTTTTTTAGTAAGCTCTGTGCTTAAACGAGCAACTAATTTGCGCGCTGTACGTATAGTCATTGGGTTTTCTACCGGAGAAATTTGGTGGCCAATAGCCATTTTAGCTAAATTACCTTTTTCTTCCTGTATTTTTTCTCTCAATTCTTTAACTGAAAGTGCTTGTATATCCTTTTGTTTCATTTTTTTTACTTTGAGAAAATTAAATTGCTTTTTCTTCTGCGTAATCTCTTCTTACAATAAACTTAGTTACGATAGGTAATTTTTGAGCCGCTAAACGTAAAGCTTCTTTAGCAGTTTCCATAGGAACGCCTTCTGCCTCAAATAAAATACGACCTGGTTTTACCGGAGCAACCCATAACTCAGGCGCACCTTTACCTTTACCCATACGAACCTCAGCAGGTTTTTTGGTAATTGGTTTATCAGGGAAAATACGAATCCATACTTGTCCTTCACGTTTCATAAAACGGGTAATGGCAACACGGGCAGCTTCAATTTGACGAGCTGTAACCCAGCACCCTTGTGTAGCTTTAATGCCAAATGAACCAAAGGCTAATTGATCGCCACGTTTGGCGTTGCCTTTCATTTTCATTTTGTGCATTTTTCTATGCTTTGTTCTTTTTGGCTGTAACATTTTGTAAGTTTTCTATGTTAATTCTCTACTTAATCTAATTATTAATCTTCTTTACGAGGTGTGCGTTTGTTAAACTTTGGAGCGCCTTTGTCATTTCTGTCGTTGCGGTCTCCTCCGCCTCTTGGTCCGCCTTCGCGTTTGTTATCTTTTGCTAAGCCTTGGTTTGGCGATAAATCGCGTTTACCATAAACCTCACCTTTACAAATCCAAACTTTTACGCCAATTAAGCCGTAAGAAGTTAATGCTTCGCCCAACGCGTAGTCGATATCAGCACGGAACGTATGTAACGGAGTACGTCCTTCTTTATACCACTCAGAGCGGGCAATCTCAGCACCTTGTAAACGACCAGATACTTTTATTTTAATCCCTTCAGCTCCCATGCGCATAGTTGAACCGATTGCCATTTTAGAAGCACGACGGTATGATATACGGCCTTCAATTTGGCGAGCAATGCTATCAGCCACTAAACGTGCATCAAGCTCAGGGCGTTTAATTTCAAATATATTTATCTGAACTTCTTTTTTTGTAACTTTTTTAAGCTCTTCTTTAAGTTTATCAACTTCTTTACCGCCTTTACCAATAATGATACCCGGACGTGCAGTATGTATAGTAACTGTAATAAGTTTTAAAGTACGTTCAATAACAATTTTAGATATGCTGCCTTTTGGCAAACGAGCTCTAAGATATTTACGTAAGTTAGTATCTTCAACTAATTTATCAGAAAAATCTTTTCCGCCATACCAGTTAGAATCCCATCCTTTAATAATGCCTAAGCGTAAACCAATTGGGTTTGATTTTTGTCCCATCTTTATATATTATTTTTTTGAACCTATTACTAATGTTACGTGATTTGAGCGTTTTCTCATGCGGTAAGCTCTACCTTGTGGTGCCGGTAACATGCGTTTTGTCATTAAAGCGCTATCAACCATTACTTCTGTTACAAATAAACTGTTTTCTTCCGGTCTTGAACCTGTTTTTTGCTCGTAGTTAGCAATGGCAGATGTTAACAGTTTTTCTAAACGTTTTGCAGGATGTTTAGTGTTAAATTTAAGTATATTAAGTGCTAAATAAACTTCTTTACCACGTATTAAGTCAGATACCATGCGCATTTTGCGCGGAGATGTTGGACAGCTGTTAAGCTTTGCAAAGTAGGTAGTTTTGTTTGCCTCCTTGCGCGCTTCAGCCACTAATCTTTTTCTTTTGCCCATTTTTAATATTTTAATCTATTATTATTTTTTATTGTGACCCGCGTGGCCTTTAAATATACGTGTAGGAGAAAACTCACCTAATTTATGCCCCACCATGTTTTCTGTAACGTAAACCGGAACAAATTTGTTACCGTTGTGTACAGCAAACGTATGTCCAACAAATTCTGGTGGAATTGTTGAGCGACGAGCCCAAGTTTTAATAACCGATTTTTTTCCGCTTTTATCCATCTTCTCCACTTTCTCAGCGACGTTGTGGTCTATAAAAGGGCCTTTTTTTAATGATCTTGCCATGTTTTTTTGTTTTTGTTCTGAACTCTTTACAGAGCCATTAAACTATTTATTATTTTTTTCTTCTTTCTATAATGTGTTTGTTAGAAGCTTTTTTAATGTAACGGGTTTTTAAACCTTTAGCTTTTAAACCTTTACGAGAACGTGGGTGACCACCTGAAGCTCTTCCTTCACCACCACCCATTGGGTGATCTACCGGGTTCATTGCCACCGGACGTGTACGAGGACGGCGGCCTAACCAACGATTACGACCTGCTTTACCCGAAATTTCTAAGCTATGGTCAGGGTTTGAAACCGTACCAATAGTAGCTTTGCAGGTAATTAAAATCATGCGAACCTCGCCAGAAGGCATACGTAATACCGCATATTTTCCTTCGCGAGCTGAAAGCTGTGCGTAAGAACCTGCACTGCGAGCTAATGCTGCACCTTGGCCAGGACGTAATTCGATATTATGAATGATAGTACCTAATGGAATATCGCTTAATAACATAGTATTACCAATCTCAGGTGTTGCCGTTTTGCCAGACATAAGTGTGGCACCAACTTGCAATCCGTTTGGAGCAATAATGTAACGTTTTTCACCATCTTTATAATGTAATAAAGCAATACGAGCTGTACGGTTTGGATCGTACTCGATTGTTTTTACAGTAGCAGGAATTCCGTCTTTATCTCTTTTAAAATCAATAATACGATATTGTTTTTTATGACCACCGCCAATGTAGCGCATAGTCATTTTTCCATCACCATTACGTCCACCAGATCTTGTCTGAGTGCTGATAAGGCTTTTTTCCGGTCTGTTAGTTGTGATTTCAGAAAAATCGCCAACCAACTTAAAGCGTTGCCCTGGTGTTAGTGGTCTTAGTTTTTTTAGTGCCATTTTCTTTCTACTTAAAAAATTATATACTTGCGTAAAAATCTATTTTATCTCCGTCTTTTAGGGTTACAACTGCTTTTTTGTTACGGTTTACACGGCCTATTGCTAAACCTTGTGTAGTGTTACGTGTTTTAACTTTACCAACGTATTGTTGTGTATTAACAGCAACAACAGTAACGCCATAAAGTTTTTCAACCGCAGCTCTAATTTCTAATTTATTAGCCCTTTTATCTACTACAAAGCCATAACGGTTAAATGTATCAGCCTGCGCAGTATATTTTTCGGTAATGATGGGTTTTATTAATACTTCCATTTTCTCTTAGCTTAAAATATTTTCAATTACTTTTAACGAACCTTCAGCAATAATTACGTTACCGGCGTTAAGAATATCGTAAGTATTTATATCTGTTGCATTTACAACTTTAGCACCTTGTAAATTTCGAGCCGACAAATATACGTTCTTATTATGGTCTGGCAACACTAAAAGTGTCTTTTTGCCAGTTAAATTCAAGTTTACTAATAAATCGCTGTAATTTTTTGTTTTTGGAGCTTCAAAGTTAAAGTCTTCAACAATAGTTATTGCGTTATCTTTTGCTTTATAGGTTAAAGCTGAAATACGAGCTAAACGTTTTACTTTTTTGTTTAATTTAAACGAGTAATCGCGAGGGCGAGGGCCAAAAGCACGGCCACCACCAATAAATAATGGAGATTTCATTGAACCTGCACGAGCACCACCTGTACCTTTTTGGCGTTTTAGCTTTTTAGTTGTACGGTGAATTTCAGCACGCTCTTTTGATTTATGAGTACCTTGACGTTGGTTAGCCAAAAATTGTTTTACATCTAAGTAAATACAATGGTCGTTTGGCTCAGCGTTAAAAATGGCTTCAGCTAACTCAGCTTTTTTGCTGGTTTTTTTGCCGCTTATATTTAATATTTCTGCTTGCATGACTATTACTTCTCTATTGTTACGTAAGAGCCTTTTGCACCCGCTATCGAACCTTTAACGATTAACAAGTTTTTGTCGGCTATAATTTTTACTACTGTTAAGTTTTGCATTTTAATACGAGTTCCACCTGTTCTGCCCGCCATACGCATACCTTTAAATACGCGAGATGGATCAGAAGAAGCTCCTAATGAACCCGGTGCACGCTGACGATCGTGCTGGCCATGGGTTGAACCACCCACACCACCAAAACCGTGGCGTTTTACAACACCCTGAAAACCTTTACCTTTTGATGTACCTGCTACATCAACAAAATCTCCTTCGGCAAATATTTGATCTACAGTTAAAATTTCTCCTATGCCTTTAGCAGCTTCAAAGTGTTTAAATTCTACAGCTTTGCGTTTAGGAGTTGTTTTTGCTTTTTCAAAGTGGCCTTTCATAGCTGATGAAGTGTGTTTTTCTTTCTTTTCGTCGAAAGCTAACTGCAACGCTTCATAGCCGTCATGGTCTTTGGTTTTTACTTGCGTTACAACGCAAGGACCCGCCTCGATAACTGTGCATGGAATATATTTTCCAGAGGCATCGAAAAAGCTGGTCATTCCTATTTTTTTACCAATTAATCCTGACATTTTTGTTTATTATTTATTTTATTTGTTTTCGTTTTACTGTTTTACAAACGTTTCTCTTACTATTATTTTTGTGTTTGAGAATCTTTGATTTCAGATTTTTGGGTGTACCTAAACTTTAATCTCTACTTCTACCCCACTTGGTAATTCAAGTTTCATTAAAGCATCAACAGTTTTTGATGATGAACTGTAAATGTCTAACAAACGTTTGTACGTACAAACCTGGAACTGCTCGCGTGCTTTTTTGTTTACGTGTGGTGCACGTAATACAGTAAAAATACGTTTGTGAGTTGGCAAAGGAATAGGTCCGTTAATTACGGCTCCGGTCATTTTTACTGTTTTCACAATTTTTTCAGCAGACTTGTCAACTAAGTTGAAGTCGTACGATTTTAGTTTTATTCTGATTCTTTGGCTCATTTTATATCTAATTCTCTATTGAAATATTATACTTTTTCTGCTTTACCTTTTGATTTTGCAATAACATCAGCTGCCACGTTAGCAGGAGCTTCTGCGTAATGGTCGAACTCCATAGTTGAAGTTGCACGGCCCGATGTTAATGTACGTAATTGAGTTACGTAACCAAACATTTCAGATAATGGAACTTTAGCTTTAATTACTTGCGCTTTACCTTTACTGTCCATACCTTCAATTTGACCACGACGACGGTTTAAATCGCCCACAACATCACCCATGTTTTGTTCAGGTGTTAAAACCTCAACTTTCATAATTGGCTCAAGCAATACCGGTTTACATTTTGGTAATGCTTCGCGATATGCTGAACGAGCACAAATTTCGAATGATAACGCGTCAGAGTCAACGTTGTGGTACGAACCATCGTTTAATACTACTTTTAAGCTCTGTAAAGGGAACCCGGCTAAAATACCATTAGCCAATGAACCTTTAAAGCCTTTTTCGATAGCAGGTATAAACTCGCGAGGAATGTTACCACCTGTAATTTGATTAACAAATTGCAATTCGCCGTTTTTAGCTACATCCCAATCTGCATCAATAGGCCCGATTTCAATATTGATATCAGCAAATTTACCACGGCCACCAGTTTGTTTTTTGTAAACCTCGCGATGACTGGTTTTTGTAGAAATTGCCTCTTTATAAGCCACTTGTGGTGCACCTTGGTTAACCTCCACTTTAAATTCACGTTTTAAGCGGTCAACAATAATTTCTAAGTGAAGCTCACCCATACCGCTGATAATGGTTTGACCAGAATCCTGGTCGGTTTTAACACGGAATGTTGGATCCTCTTCAGCTAATTTGTTTAATGATACACCTAAACGATCTAAATCAGCTTGTGTTTTAGGCTCTATAGCAACACCAATTACAGGCTCAGGGAAATTCATTGCCTCAAGCACCATTGGGTGTTTTTCGTCGCAAAGTGTATCGCCTGTTTTAATATCTTTAAATCCTACTGCTGCACCAATATCTCCTGCTTCGATAAAATCAATAGCATTTTGTTTATTAGCGTGCATTTGGAAAATACGAGAAATACGTTCTTTATTTCCGCTACGGGTATTTAGTACATATGAACCTGCATCTAAACGGCCAGAATATGTACGGAAGAAGCAAAGACGACCTACAAACGGGTCGGTTGCAATTTTAAATGCTAAAGCTGTAAATGGTTCTTTAACATCCGGTTTACGAGATAACTCTTCGCCGGTATCAGGATTTGTACCCGTAATATTGTTTTTATCTAAAGGCGATGGCAATAACTCCATCACTAAATCCAACATTGTTTGCACACCTTTATTTTTAAAAGATGAACCACAAACCATTGGAACAATTTTATTTGCTAAGCAGGCTTTACGTAAAGCAGCTAAAACTTCGGCTTCGGTAATTGTATCCGGAGCTTCGAAGAATTTCTCCATGATTTTATCATCGAATTCAGAAACCGCTTCAAGCATTTTTTCGCGCCATTCAGCAACTTCTTCTTTCATATCATCAGGAATAGGCACAACTTCATAAGTCATTCCTTTATCATGCTCGTTCCAAACCATACCACGGTTGTTAATTAAATCAACAACCCCTTTAAAATTATCTTCGGCACCAATTGGTAATTGCAATGGAACTGCATTACCACCTAAAATATCGCGTGTTTGTTTTACTACAGCTAAGAAATCAGCACCCGAGCGGTCCATTTTATTAACGAAACCTAAGCGGGTAACGTTATAGTTATCAGCTAAGCGCCAGTTAGTTTCTGATTGAGGCTCAACACCATCAACAGCAGAAAATAAGAATACAAGACCATCTAATACACGTAATGAGCGGTTTACCTCAACAGTAAAATCCACGTGACCGGGAGTATCAATAATATTTACTTTATATTTATTGTTACGGTAGTTCCAAAAACAAGTTGTGGCAGCTGATGTAATAGTGATACCACGCTCTTGCTCTTGTACCATCCAATCCATAGTTGCAGCACCATCGTGCACCTCGCCTATTTTGTGGTTAACACCTGTATAATAAAGGATACGCTCGGTAGTTGTAGTTTTACCGGCGTCGATGTGGGCTGCAATCCCAATGTTTCTTGTATACTTTAAATCACTCATTTTATATTCTTTCTATTTGTTATGTATTAGAAACGGAAATGTGAGAATGCTTTGTTAGCTTCTGCCATACGGTGCACATCTTCTTTCTTTTTAAATGCAGCACCTTCTTCTTTAGAAGCGGCAACTATTTCGCCGGCTAATTTTTGAGCCATTGATTTTTCGTTGCGTTTGCGTGCATAAGAAACCATCCAACTCATTGCCAAAGCAGTTTTACGCTCAGGGCGAACCTCAGAAGGGATTTGGAAAGTTGCACCACCCACACGGCGAGAACGAACCTCAACTTGTGGAGTAACATTAGCCAGCGCTTTGCGCCAAACTTCAATGCCATCTTCGTTGGTACGTTTAGTAACTATTTCAATTGCATCATAAAAAATTGTAGACGCAATTGTTTTTTTGCCGCTATACATTAAGTTATTAATGAAACGAGTTACAATCGTGTCATTAAACTTTGGATCTGGCAATAAGTATCTTTTTTTAGCTTTCGACTTCCTCATGTTATTACTATACTATATTATTTTTTGCCTTTAGCTGCTGGAGCCGGAGCACCCGCTTTAGGACGTTTAGCACCATATTTTGAACGTTGTTGTTTACGCCCCTCAACACCCGCAGTATCTAATGCGCCGCGAACGATATGGTAACGTACACCCGGTAAATCTTTTACACGGCCGCCGCGTACCAAAACGATAGAGTGTTCTTGCAAATTATGCCCTTCACCAGGGATATAAGCAATAATCTCTTGCTGATTGGTTAAACGTACTTTAGCCACTTTACGCAATGCCGAGTTTGG
>DATFTU010000458.1:0-3155 GCA_035261565.1 Bacteroidia bacterium | reverse complement strand
TAATGGCGCGTTATCAAGTGTATCAGCTACAAAACTGGGCGCAGCAGCCATAAAAGGCGCTTTAGATAAGATAAAACTTAGTCCGGGCGAAGTACAACAAGCTTATATGGGCTGTGTATTACAAGGCAATTTAGGTCAGGCACCTGCCAGGCAAGCGGCCAAATTTGCAGGCCTGCCAAACGAAACACAATGTACTACCGTTAATAAAGTGTGTGCGTCGGGTTTAAAATCAATCGTTATTGGGGCTCAAAATATTATGTTAGGCGATGCCGAAGTGGTTGTTGCCGGAGGCATGGAAAATATGAGCGCAACACCTTATTATTTAGACCAGGCACGTACTGGTTACCGTTTAGGCAACGGAACCATTATTGATGGTTTGGTAAAAGATGGTTTAACCGATGTGTATCATCAAAACCACATGGGGAATTCAGCTGAGCTTTGCGCTAAAGAATATGGTATTACCAGAGAAGCACAAGATGCATATGCTATTGAATCATATACCCGTGCTGCTAAAGCATGGAAAGCCGGCAATTTTACCGAAGAAGTTGTACCTCTTACCATAAGCACTAAAAAAGGTGATATTACAGTAAGCGAAGATGAAGAATACAAACAAGTAAACTTCGAAAAAATCCCTCAATTAAAACCCGTATTTGATAAAGCGGGTACAGTTACCGCAGCTAATGCTTCTACACTAAACGATGGCGCAGCTGCCTTGATTTTAATGAGCAAAGAGAAAGCAGAAAAATTAGGTGTAAAACCAATTGCAAAAATTTTGGGTTATGCTGATGCTGAACAAGCTCCCGAGTGGTTTACTACAACTCCATCTAAAGCCATACCTGCCGCAGTGCAAAAAGCAGGTTTAAAAATGAGCGATATTGAGTATTTTGAAATAAATGAAGCATTTTCGGTAGTATCTATTGCCAATAACAAATTAATGAATTTAGATCCTGCCAAAGTAAATATAAACGGCGGTGCAGTTGCCATTGGCCACCCGTTGGGTTGCTCGGGTGCACGTATTGTAGTTACTTTGCTTAGTGTTTTAAAACAACAAAATGCAAAATATGGTGCTGCCGGTATTTGTAATGGCGGCGGCGGCGGAAGTGCCTTAGTTATTGAAAGACTTTAATTAGTTTAAATAAGAGCAAGGACAAAAAACCTTGCTCTTATTATTTTAAAACCATATGTTCGGAATTTGTAATCAAAGTATAGTGCCATGCCGAAGTGAAGCCACTCACCGAAGTGAGATGGTTACGCAACTATTATTTGGAGAGCATTTTACCATATTAGAGGAAACTGAAGAATGGGCACATATACTTACTGCTTATGATAATTATGATTGCTGGATAAGCAATAAACAATACTTACCTATAAAAGAAGAAACATTTAATAAACTGCAAAGCCAGCCACAGCCCATGTGTGCTGAGCCAATGCAGCTTATACAGGATAAAAATTTAAGTAGTTTTTTTCCAATTGTTGCCGGAAGTACCCTCCCATTCCTATCTAAAAATTCTATTCAAATAGAAAATTATACCTATGAATTTTCAGGTGAATACATTATGCCTAATGAAACAAAAATAACACGAGCTAAAATAATTTCTACCGGATTTAATTATTTAAATAGTCCATACCTGTGGGGTGGTAGAAGTTTTTTTGGCATAGATTGCTCAGGTTTTACACAAATTACATTTAAACTGAATGGTTTTAAATTACCAAGAGATGCCTCGCAGCAAGCCCAAATAGGAACGCCTTTATCTTTTGTAGAAGAAGCCCAGGCAGGCGATTTAGCCTTTTTTGACAACGAAGAAGGCAAAATAGTACATGTGGGTATTGTATTAGAGGACTCTAAAATTATCCACGCATCGGGTAAAGTACGCGTGGATAAATTAGACCATTATGGCATTTTTAATGTAGATACTAAGAAATACTCGCATCATCTGCGGGTAATTAAAAAAGTACTGGCTTAGTTAAATTACTAATTAAGTGATTCGTCAGTAATTTCAATAAATAGTTTGTCTTTCGCTCTACGAACTTTTTTAGCCTTTACTAAATAATCGTTTGTCTCATCTCTATACCCTAAAGGCAATAAGGATATACTTTGCAAACCTTTTTCTTTAAGTTTCAAAAGTTCATCTAAAGCCGGTGCATTAAATCCTTCCATGGGTGTGCTATCAACTCCTTCTGCTGCTGCTGCAACCAAAGCAAAACCTAAAGCAATATAAGTTTGGCGAGCCGCCCAATTTAATTTTTGTTCGGCAGAACGGGTCATCATTCCATTCATATAATTCGTCTTAAAGGCTGCTAACGATTCTGCCGGAACGCCACGTTGCTGAACAATATCATGTATGTATTCATCAAAATGTTTTTCGGTTAAATCTGACCAGGCAGCAAATACTAATAAATGCGAACATTCTATAATTTGAGGTTGTTTGCATGCTTTTTCATGTATTTTTTTTAATAGAGCTTCGTCTTTAATAACTAAAATGCTATAAGGTTGCAGGCCCATTGAAGAGGCCGCAAGTCGTGTTGCTTCTAAAATAGTTTGTATTTTTTGCTCATCAACTTTTTTTCCGTTCATGCGTTTGGCAGCATAACGCCAGTTAAGGTGTTGTAATAGTTCCATATTCTTTATTTTTTATTATTCTTATTTTTAAATAGCGGGCAATAATTTTGCTTTACACTCGCCAAAGCCAATGCGCACATTGTTTTTTTGGCAATAGCCTTTAATAATAACTGTATCATTATCATTAATAAATTTACGATCGCTGCCATCTTTCATTTTTATTGGGTTTGTACCACGCCAGGTAAGCTCTAACATAGAGCCAAACTGATGCTTTTCAGGTCCGCTTATAGTACCTGAGGCCATCATATCGCCTACATTTACATTGCAACCATTTATAGTATGGTGTGCCAGTTGTTGTTCAGCTGTCCAATACATATATTTATAATTACTTTGAGCCACTATAATTGCTTCTACATTTTCAGGTTGAATCGATACTTCTAAATTAATATCAATGTTTTTCTTTCCTGTATATTCTAAATAAGGCAACACTTTAGGCTCTTGTTTGTAACCCTCTACACGGAATGGCTCCAAAGCATCAAGTGTTACAATCCAAGGCGACATGGTTGATGCAAAGTTTTTAGCCAAAAAAGGCCCT
>DATFTU010000457.1:0-2514 GCA_035261565.1 Bacteroidia bacterium | reverse complement strand
CAAAAAAAATAAAAGACGAAATAACTCTACTGAAGAAAAACTTTGATTTTGACAAAAACACTACTATTGCGCTGTTTCATTTAGATCAAGAACAACTAAATAATTTTACCAATGAAGAACTTTCTTCTTTTTATACTGATTTTAGTAAGTAAGATTATTCAAGCTTGCGGTTTTTATCCCTATGGAGAAGACACACGTTTTTCTCTTTTCAATCCACAATTATTTGGATTTCATTCTTATTCGGATTTTTATTATTCATCAAATTCTTTCGATACTCAACCCTATGAATATACTGCAAACAATGTAGAACCGAATACTAAACTATGGCTTGAATATTGCCGTGGTAAAGTTGATACTCAATCTGTTTATACCGCCATTTATAAATTATTAGAAAGTGAAATTGACGAGCATTCACAAAATGCCATGATACAATACCTGTATAAGCAGAAGGATAGCGATGCACTCAATTATCTTCGCTTTGCTAAAAATTGTGAATTTTTTAATTCTTGGGAAGATGATCCGTGGGAAAAACAAACTTTTTCAGCAATGTCTAAACGGACAGAACTGATGAATAAAGCCATTAATTTTGCCAAAACTGTTCGAAAACAAGAACTTAAGAAACGTTACACCTTTTTGGCGATTAGATTAGCTTGGTATAATCATCATTATGATAAAGTCAAAACGTTCTTTGCCTCAGAGTTTGAGAAAACAAAAAAAAAGGACATCTTATATTATTGGGGGTTATACTTCAAAAGTTTTACAGAAGAAGATACTGCGCTTGCTAATTTTGAACTTGCACAAGTGTTTGCCAATGCTATTGATAAACGTTTTGTTTGCCATCAATATTTTAAAAAGAAGATTCCTATTGAACAAGTTTTAAAATTTGGGAAAACAAATGAAGAAAGAGCAAACGTTTATCTTCTAGCAGGAATAGAAAAATACAATAAAGCCTTATCGTATATTCAAACTATTTATGGGTTAAACCCAGCATCCGACGGGCTTTCATTTTTGCTATTACGTGAAGTCAACAAAATAGAAGATTTTGTTTTTACTCCTTATTATACCTTGTTTCAACCCTCTCTATCGTATGATTATTGGAGCGAAGAAAACGATCCCTCTGTTAATAGTATACTTAACCGCTCAGAGAATGATAGGATATACGCTAAAGAGGTTTTACAATTTGTCAATTCTGTTGATTTACGAAAAGTAAATAACCCACTTTTCTGGAAAACATGTAAGGCGTATTTACAATTCATTACGAGAGATTATAATTCCTGTTTGGCGTTGGTTCGTCAATTAGAAAAATCAACATTGAGTGTTGCACTTTCCAATCAACTTCAACTAATTAAGGCTTTAGCGCTTACTGCAATGCAGTCTAAGGGAAAGTCCGTTATTCCAACTGAAATTCAATCAACCCTTATTTCAAATAAGAAAAATGGAGATTTCATTTTTGCCATAGGAAAAGAGTTGGAGTATTTGGGTAATACAACAGATGCTGCTTTACTTTATTCAAATCTTACCCAAACTTGGTATGAAGAAAATACGGATTATGGCAATAAAATGGTTTTTTGGAAAACACTGAAAAGTAAAGGGAGATATTATTCTGACTATTTTACAGATTATTTTGATTATACGGACGCCGTTTACTCTCCTGAACAAATACAAAATTTAGTTGACAGTGTTCAAATCAATAAAAACAAGAAAGATCCTTTTTTGAACTTTAAATACAACGTATTAAAAGATCAGATTCCACGATTGTTAGATTTACTTGGAACAAAATATATTCGCCAAAATAAATTGGAAAAGGCTCTTGCTACATTTGAAAAGGTGGGAAATCAATATTGGAATCGCGTCTATACAACTTGGGAGGACAAAGCAAATATATTTGATCAAAACCCTTTTTTTCGCCTAAAATATACTCCAAAATTTATAGCTCCTGCGGACACTATTCGTTTAAACAAAGTAACTATCACTAAACAACTTATTTATTATCTACAAAAGGCAGAAAACAAAAATGAGAAGAACAGAGATTATTATTATTTTTTGGTTGCGAATGCATATTATAATATGGGAAGCAATGGTAATGTATGGATGATGCGAAGATTTGGTAATTGGTCGGACTATAATCTTTCGCTTATTGAAGACGAGGTAGAATTTCGGCAATCCAATTTGGCAAAGGAATATTATCTGTTAGCAAAACAATATGCACAAAGTGATAAATTCAAAGCATTGTGTTTAAAGATGGTTGTTCGTTGCGAGGAAAACAAAATTGATTATGAATATATTGCAGATTATAATCATGCTAATTACGATTCTCTTATGGCAATTAACAAATACTATATAGACCTGAAGACAAATTACCCGGATTACTTCAATGAATTAGCTTCAAATTGCGATAAATTTGAATCCTATTTTAATTCGAGACGTATTACATCAAAATAATATAATTAAGGGAGATATGTGTGGGGCGATAGAATGTAAGATTTGCACCACATGAGTTTATTTAAAGATGAG
>DATFTU010000456.1:0-8373 GCA_035261565.1 Bacteroidia bacterium | reverse complement strand
GAAAAACCTTTTACAGCTATTATTGGCGGGGCCAAAGTATCTGACAAGATTTTAATTATTGAGCAGTTAATGAACCGTGCGCAGCATATTATTATTGGCGGTGGTATGGCATTTACATTTGTAAAAGCTATGGGCGGTAGTATTGGTAAATCGCTTTGCGAAGATGATAGATTAGAAACCGCTAAAGAACTTTTAACTAAAGCCAAGCAAAAAGGTGTGCAATTGCATTTACCAACCGATGCCGTTATTGCCGATAATTTTGCTAACGATGCCAATCACAAACAATGTGCTATCAATTCAATTCCTGATGGATGGATGGGATTGGATATTGGTGCTGAATCTATCAAACAATTTAGCGAGGTTATAAAAAATTCTAAAACCATTTTATGGAACGGCCCAATGGGTGTTTTTGAAATGAGCAACTTTGAAGCCGGAACAAAAGCCGTGGCCGATGCCATTGTAAAAGCAACTGCCACAGGCGCTTATAGTTTAATTGGCGGGGGCGATTCGGTGGCGGCTATTAATAAATACAACCTAAGCAGCAAAGTAAGTTATGTATCAACTGGTGGTGGCGCCTTATTAGAATATATTGAGCAAGGAAGTTTACCTGGTGTAAAAGCAATAGAGGGCTAATTTCTTAGCCCTCCACTCTATTTTTATTTCTTAAAAAGAATTACTTTTTAGCGTCAGCTAAAAACTGTGCTAAACCACTGGTAGTTAATGGGTGGTTTAATAAAGCTGTAATAGCGCTTAACGGACAAGTTGCCACATCGGCTCCTAATTTAGCACACTCAATAATATGCATAGGGTGACGTACAGATGCCGCTAAAATTTGTGTTTCGTAAGCGTAGTTATCATAAATCAACCTGATGTCATCAATTAACGCAAGTCCATCGGTGCTAACATCATCTAAACGGCCAATAAACGGAGATACATAGGTTGCCCCTGCTTTAGCAGCTAACAAAGCTTGTCCGGCAGAGAAAACCAAGGTGCAATTTGTTTTAATACCTTTTTCGGTAAAATATTTAATGGCTTTAACGCCTTCTTTAATCATGGGTATTTTTACTACAATGCGTTCATGCAGGGCTGCTAAGGCTTCGCCTTCGGCTACCATGCCATCAAAATCGGTAGCAATAACCTCAGCACTTACATCGCCTGTAACAATGTTACAAATATCTACATAGTGTTTTAAAATATTGTTTTGCCCTTTAATGCCTTCTTTAGCCATTAGTGATGGGTTTGTGGTTACACCGTCAAGTACGCCCATGTCTTGCGCTTCTTTAATTTGTGCCAGGTTTGCTGTATCAATAAAAAATTTCATGCCTTTAAATTTTAGTTTGGTAAAAGTAGGTTTTAATTTTTTTATGGGGTATTAAAAATTCAACAAATTTTACCGCGCAAAATTGTATTTAAAGCAATTGCTTTACACTTTACTAAAGTTTTATACAACTAATATCATTTTTTAAAAAATTAATAGGGTGGAAATCTTCCCACGCGAGTATATAGGATGATTTCCTCTCCTTTTCTTTCATTTTCTTTTCTTTCATTTTCTTTTTTTTTCTTTCCTTTCCTTTGTGTAGTTTCTTGGGTAATAAACTCAGTTATTAGTACATTTTATTGGTCACATACAAGGGCAGTACAATAGTCCCGCACAAAGACACCACCTGTTTAAAAAGCTTTTTACAAAATTAATTAATACAGTTTTTAAGCCCTGTACTTTGCGGTAAGTTTTTACCTCAAAATTTTCCGTACAAAAGCAACCGTAAAATAGCTCATTAAAAACACACCTGTAAAACCTTCAAAGGCAGCAAAAGGTTTTAGGTAACCTTCGGCAAAATAATCGCCATAGCCAATGGTAAAAAAGGTTATGGCGCTATAGTACACGCAGTTACCAAAACTGTGTATGTGCTGCAATTCGGTTGGTAATGTTGTCGCTACAGTTCCAAAATTTGGAAAATGTTCAGTTATGATGTAGTAAATAAAACTAAAGCCGGTAAAGGCCAAAAACATGTTTGATAATACGCGTATGGGGTCGGTAGCATAACGCCCCACATAATCAAACACATATTTTTGAAAATAAAAATTAGGGTAAGCCCACAGGGCATTTTTTTTATCTTTTGTAATAACGGCATCTAAGTTGGCTTTAGCTTCACAACGCTTAAATTCCAAATAAGCTGCATCTTCATCTTCGTACTGGCCGTTGTTTCTAAAGTTTTCTTTCAAAATTCTGAACTGCTCGGCCTTTTGAAAAAGCGTGGTTTCTTTTTGCTCGTATATTAAATTATACACGTTGTTAGCGCGCCAATCAATAAACATACGCCCTAAAATGCGCATACCCGATATGTCGAATATTTTAATAGCCACGGTTTCATCTTCGGGTTTTAAATCTAAAATATCGCGCACAATGGTGTTGCTTAAATCAACCGTACGGCAGGCATGAAAACGCAAATCAATATAGCAGTTAAGCGCACAGCCTTTTAAAGAAATATCGGTTACGGTTGCTTTATTAAAACTTACCGAGCCCGAACCAAACTCCGTTAAATCAAACTGCGCTTCGCCTTTGGCAAAATCGGCCTGTGCAAAAGTTTTTTCGCCATGCCCAAAGCGGGCACTACGAAAGGAAACTTTGCCATCGCCAAACTCAGCCCCATCGTATGATACATCGCCATCATTAAAATCAACGCGCCTAAAATCTATCTTGCCACCGCCAAACTCCACATTTTTAAAATCTTTTTTGCCTTTGCCAAAAGCAGCTTTTTCAAAACTTAAATCGCCGGCAGCAAATTTGGCAAACTTAAAATCAACGTGCCCGTCGCCAAAATAGGTGTTTCTAAAATCAACATTACCATTACTAAAATTGCAATCAACAAACGATAGGTTGCCTGTGCCAAAGTTAGTGTTGTTAAACACCACCAAACCATCGCCAAACTGCACACTCTGAAAATTGGTACTGCCGCTGCCAAATTTGGCTTTTTTAAAACTTACATCGCCGTTACAAAAAATAGAGTTGCTAAAGTTGGTGGTTCCGTTGCCAAAAATTACCGAATCAAAAATCACCTTGTCGCCTTCAAAATTGGTGTACGTAAAATCGTTTACAATATCGCAATCAAAAAATGCTTTTTTGGCCGAAAAGTTTTTCAGGGTTATTAGCACACTATCGTCTAAACCTTTATCAACCCGGTAATCGGTTAACGAAAAATTATATACATAAGCACTATTAAGGTTTATATCTTCGCCCTTATTAATTTTATCAAAAATTTCTTCTTTAGTAATTACGCCGTATTTAAGCACAATTACTTTTTTATCGCTTTCGTCAAAAAAACTTACAATGGCTGTTTTGGTAAAGCCGCGCATGGGCCTATCTTCCATATCAACTTTGTATCTTAATAAATGATGTTCGTGTAAGGGCGAGTCAAGCATAATTTTTACTTATTTTTGGAACCAATTATAAAAACGAATTTACTAATTCTTACTTAAATGAAAATATTAATTACAGGCAGCAACGGCTTATTAGGGCAAAAACTGGTTTATAAATTGCGCAATAAAGCTGACGTAAGCCTTATTGCCACCGCACGCGGAGAAAACAGGTTGTTAAAAACCGATGGTTATGTGTATGATGAGATGGATATTACCAACGAAAAACAGGTGCACCAGGTGTTAACCAAACACATGCCCGATGCCGTTATACACACCGCCGCCATGACTAACGTGGATGCCTGCGAAAGCGATAAAGAAGGTGCCGTAGCCATGAATACCAATGCCGTAAAATATATTGTGGATGCTTTAGAGGAATTGCAACAAAAAAACAACAGCGGTTACAAACCACAATTGGTACACCTGTCAACCGATTTTATTTTTGACGGAACACATGGCCCCGTTGATGAAAACGAAAAACCAAACCCGCTAAGTTTTTACGCCGAAACAAAGCTAAATGCCGAAAAAATTGTACAAGCCAGCAAATTGCATTGGGCTATTGCGCGCACGGTATTGGTATATGGCATTGTAGATAATATGAGCCGCAGTAACATTGTGCTGTGGGCCAAACAAAATTTAGAGCAGGGCAAAAAAATTAACGTGGTTGATGACCAGTTTAGAAGTCCAACCCTGGCCGAAGATTTAGCCGATGGTTGTATTTTACTGGTACAGAAAAAAGCGCAGGGTATTTACAATATTTCGGGTAAAGATTTTATGAGCATTTTACAATTGGTACACCAGGTGGCCGATTATTATGGATTAGATAAATCGTTAATAAACCCATCCAAATCTGCCGATATAAAACAGCCTGCCAAGCGCCCCCCTATTACAGGTTTTATACTAGATAAAGCCATACGCGATTTGGGTTACAACCCACACAGTTTTATGGAAGGCATTAAGCTGATGGACGAGCAAGTTAAAAAACAAAGTGTTTAAGTTTAATTTTATATATTTACTTAACATCTAAACAACACAACATGAAAAAAATAATTACGCTAACAATAAGCCTTTTGTTTTTTGTAAATGGCTATGCGCAACGTGTTTGCGGAACCATGCAGCACGAGCAAATGTTGCAGCAAAAAAACCCAAAGCGTGCCGAGCAACGCAAAGCCTATGAAAAAATGATGGCGGCTTTTATGGCAAATGCCAAAATTAATGGCAACAACCAAACGCAAAGCATCAATAAAATCCCGTTAGTAGTACACGTAGTGTATAGTTCGGCATCTGATAGTGTGCAGGACGCTCAAATTTTTTCGCAAATAAAAATTCTAAATGATGATTATACCCGCCAAAATGCCGATACAGTTAATACACCTGCTCCGTTTAAAGCTGTAGCAGGTGCACCCATGGTGCAATACTGCTGGGCACAACGCGACCCTAACGGAAACCCAACCAACGGTATTGAAAGAAGAAAATCAACCACCACATCATGGACTACCGATGATGCTGTAAAATCATACAACACCGGTGGTTTAGATGCCTGGGACCCCACTCGTTATTTTAATATCTGGGTTTGTAACCTTGGTGGTAATTTATTGGGGTATGGCGAGTTTCCAACATCATCTCCTAGCAACACCTATGGTTTTGTGGCAGGAGTCACTTGTTTTGGCGATACATTACTGGCACAACCTCCTTTCGATAAGGGCCGCACCGCCACACACGAAATTGGGCACTGCTTTAACCTGATTCATATTTGGGGAGACGATGGCGGAGCTTGCACCGGCGATGACCAGTGTGCTGATACACCCAACCAGGCAAGCGAAAATTATGGTTGCCCAACTTATCCGCATACTGATGCCTGTACCACAACCTCACCGGGCGTTATGTTTATGAATTATATGGATTATACCGATGATGCTTGCATGAATATATTTACAAAAGACCAATCGTTACGTATGGTGGCCATTATAAACAACCCTCCATATAATGCTTTATTAACCAGTAACGCTTGTACTCCACTTGTACTTTTACCCGGAGATGCAGGTGTTACAAATATTATAAGTCCAAACGGGAGCTCTTGCGGAGGAACTATGGCGCCTAAGCTGGTTATAAAAGACTGGGGCAACGATTCGTTAAAAAATGTAGTCATTAATTATGTAATTGATAATGGCACCGTTCAAACTTATACCTGGACAGGAGTTTTAGCTTCCTTACAAACTTATACAGCCACATTAGCAAGCATAACACCCAGTGTAGGTACACATACTTTTACAGCTTATACCTCTTTACCAAACGGAGTAACTGATGGAAACCAAACTAACGATACTATGCGTGTTACATTTAGTATTTTAGCAACCGGGCAAGCATTGCCATTAAGCGAAGGTTTTGAAAACACAACCTATCCCCCAACCGGATGGACTGCTGCCAACCCCGATAACTCAACCACATGGGCACGCACAACAAGTGCGGCAAAAACTGGCAGCGCATCGGTTTACATGGCTAACTATAACTACCAAACCACAGGCCAGTTAGATGATATAACTACTCCGGCAGTTGATTTAACCTCTATAGCAAGCCCGGGCTTATCGTTTCAAGTGGCTTATGAGTTATACACCAGCCCAACTGCCAACCCAAATTATTCAGACACGCTGCAAGTATTAATTTCAACCGATTGTGGCGCAACGTATACAAGCATCTATAAAAAATACAGTACCAACTTAACTACTACTACGCCCTCTTACGCCACATCTGAATTTGTACCCACATCATCACAATGGCGTTTAGAAACCATTTCTCTGGGCAGCTACAGCAGCGCAACAGCGGCGTTTATTAAATTCAGAAGCATAAACGATTATGAAAATGATTTGTTTTTAGATGATATAAACATTTCCACTCTATCAGGCATACAAGCCCAAAGTGCCGCACAAGGTATTTTGGTTTACCCTAACCCAAGTGCCGATGGTAAATTTTTAGTCGACATTAAAAAAGACGAGCACAACGTACAACGTCTTAGTGTGTACGACGTGTTAGGCAACAAAGTGTTCGAAATAAAAGATAATATACCTGCCGGAACATATGATATGAATTTAAGCAACCTTAGCAGCGGTACTTATTTGGTTGAAATTGTAAAAGACAATACAACTGTATTCAACAAAATAATTATTAATAAATAATTTGTTGTTCACTTTTAATAAATCCCCTTTAAAGAAATTTAGAGGGGATTTTTTTATGTGCTATATTTGAACTGCTAATGAACGAAAACTTAAACCCCGAAGAAGAGAATTTATCGCCGGCTGAAAAAGAAGTGGAACGCGCCCTGCGCCCCATTATATTTGATGATTTTAGCGGACAGGAAGGTGTGGTTGACAACCTGCGTGTGTTTGTGCAGGCAGCTAAGCAACGCCAGGAAGCTTTAGACCATGTATTGTTGCATGGCCCTCCGGGTTTAGGTAAAACAACACTGGCACATATTATTTCGCAGGATTTGGGGGTTAATATAAAAATTACCTCAGGCCCTGTATTAGATAAACCCGGCGATTTAGCAGGCTTGCTAACTAACCTCGAGCCTTACGATGTTTTATTTATTGATGAGATACACCGCCTTAGCCCTGTGGTTGAAGAGTACTTATACTCAGCCATGGAGGATTATAAAATAGATATTATGTTAGATAGTGGCCCAAGTGCCCGCACCGTACAAATAAAACTTAACCCGTTTACCTTGGTGGGTGCAACCACACGCAGTGGCTTGCTAACATCTCCGTTACGTGCACGCTTTGGCATTAACTCGCGTTTAAATTATTATACATCAACGGTGTTAACGGGCATTGTAAAACGCAGTGCCGGTATTTTGCAGGTTGAAATTGAACACGAAGCCGCTTTTGAAATTGCACGCCGCAGCCGTGGCACGCCACGTATTGCCAACGCTTTATTGCGCCGTGTGCGCGATTTTGCCCAAATAAAAGGCGACGGAAAAATTGATTTAGAAATTGCTTTATACTCATTAAAAGCATTAAATGTGGATGCGAATGGCTTGGATGAAATGGACCACCGCATACTAAGCGCCATTATTGAAAAATTTAAAGGAGGCCCCGTGGGCATAACCACTATTAGTACTGCCGTAGGCGAAGAAGCCGGAACCATTGAAGAGGTGTACGAACCTTTTTTAATACAGGAAGGTTATTTGCAGCGTACCCCGCGCGGCCGCGAAGCCACTGAAAAAGCGTATCGCCAAATGGGTAAAATATCTACAAAAAACAGAGGCACCTTGTTTAATGATGAGATGTAAGAGTATTTATGGTGAGAAAGAAACCTAAAATGGCGAATATTTTATGGCAAAAGAATTAGAAACTATAAAGCAATTACACAAGAAGCTGATAGCTTCAAAATTACATGCTTTTCCAGAAAAAGGAAAAGTTGTTGTAAGTTCTAAGCATGGGGTTTACGTAATTTACGATAGTAAAAAAATGCATGTACTTCACGTTGGAAAAACTGTTAGTGGAAAAAATGGTATTAATCAAAGATTGTCTAATCACTTAGGTGGTCAATCATCTTTTTCAAAAAAATATGTAATCCCTAAAAAAATTCATCTTCGAAAAGAAGCAAAATTTAGATTTTTTGAAATTGAAAATGCAAGAAACAGAAGTCTTGTTGAAGCTTTAACAGCGGGTTTATTGTGTCCGTCTCATATTGGAACTGGAGTCGTTCCTCCTTCGAAATGACAAAGTAAGTATATTTGAGCAACGCAACTAAACCATGAGTACAGATTTATTTACGCCACTTGCCATTTTCGTGCCTGCGGTTATAGCTATTATATCTTGGGGGTACAATGCTAAAAAAATGAGAGAACTCGAAGAGTTTAAGATACGTTTTTCAGAAAGATTAAGAGTTAGAATTGAAATGCTAAAATCATTGATAATTTTTAAGGAACATATAGAAAAAAAGAGATACAAGTGGGATATA
>DATFTU010000455.1:0-3291 GCA_035261565.1 Bacteroidia bacterium | reverse complement strand
ATAAACCCAAACACAGGTGGTACTGACAGTGCTTGTTTTAATTTTTATAACCGGGTGTGGAAAATAAACCGATCTGATATTGCTAACTTTATTTACCACTGGAATCAGGGCGATGTGCAAAACCACAGCTGGATTCCACCTACCGTAATTATGGATTGGCCCGGAAACTCTTTATACACTGGACTAATGATGGCACCTTATGTTGATTTTAATGGTGACAATATTTACAATTATGCCGATGGAGATTATCCATTAATAAAAGGCGACCAAATGATTTGGAGTGTTTATAATGATGTGTTTGGCAGCCATAAAGAAACAGGATCACCTAATAATTTTGGAATAGAAGTACATAGCAGCGCTTATGCTTTTACCTGCCCAGGCATTGCTGATAGTAATGCTGTATTAAACAATACTACATTTTATCATTATGAAATTTTTAACTGGAGTATGGGCCCATATGATAGTACTTGCATAAGTTTGTGGATTGACAGCGATTTAGGAAATTATCAGGATGATTATATTGGTTGCGACGTAACTAACGATTTTGGTTATACTTATAATGGCGATGCATATGATGATGATAACGGCTCAACACCCGGTTATCATACTAACTTACCGGTATTTGCCTGTAATATTTTGCAAGGCCCCATTGCCGATGCCGGAGATGGAATAGATAACAACCATAACTGCCAAATTGATGAAACAGGCGAGCATTGTATGATGAGCGGCTTTACATCGTATAACAATACTGGAAGTCAAAAAAATGGTCTTCTACCAACTACTAACGGATATATTGTTTATGATAACCTGATGCGTGGTAAGTGGGAAGATGGTACACTAATGACCTATGGTAACCAAGGGGTTAATGCAATTAATCAACCGAGCAAATATTTATACCCTGGTAATACCGACCCATATGGGTTTGCCTTGGGAGGTAATTGTAACAACCCCGTAACACCAACAGGCAGCTTTGGTACTACAGGATGGACAGAAAGACAAGCAGGCAATTTTCCGGGCGATAGAAGAATGATAGTTAACACAGGCAAGTTTACCATGCAACCCTATTTTAACGTAGTTTTTAAACCATACACATTAGATTGTGCATTTGTTTTTTCGCAAGATTCTGCCAACTGCGATACAAACAGTACTTGCCTAATTAACCGTGCTACGCAAGATAATATTAGGGTTAAAAAATGGTTTAACGCAAACAATTACCCAAGCTGTTCGAGCAATGTAGGTATTAAGAAAAATACTATGCCACAGCTTGATTTAAATTTATATCCAAACCCTGCCAATATGAATGTGTATGTTGAATTTACAAACATGCAAAAAAATGTAACTATAGAAGTTTTTGATATGCTGGGCAATGTAATGCAAGGCTTGCAATACAATGAGCTTAGCAAATATGCTATTATACCCGTTAGTGAATTACAAAGCGGTGTATATATGGTTAAAATACAATCGGCTGAAGGAACTGCTAACAAAAAGTTTATTAAACAGTAATTTAAAAACAGGTTAAATAAAAAGCCATTTCTTTCTCAAGAGCGACTTTTTTGCTTTTACTCACTACAAAAATTAGTTAGCCATTTTTTTGCGGCGGTTTTCTAAAATTTTCAGGAAGGAGCGGGTTCTTATTTCTTCCATAGTTAAACCTGTTGCTGTTACATCATCGGCTGAGATGGCACCGCAATTAATGGCACGCAGGAAATAGTTTAAAAGTCCTTGTCCGGTGGCGGCATCGTCAAACACATCATCGGTTAGGGTTGCACGCGCAGCTTTTTCTACAAAGGCTTTCAGGCGTTTAGCAGCATCCTCGTAACTTTCTAAAAAGAAAGAGTACACAGCTGCATAACGCATGGGAAATTGCGCGGGGTTTAAATCCCAACCCTGATAAAGGCCTTTCCATAACGAGTAGCGTGTGTGGTTGTATGCTTTTTTCCAAGAGCGTTGTACCACTATTTTATTTTCAGTAATTTGTTCAGCAGTTAATTTATCGCCACGGTGCGGACCAATAGGCATTACGTTTGTTGCCCCATCAGACAACCAAATACCCGTTGCGCTAAGAGAAACTTTCATGAAATGATGCGCGAAATCGCAAACGGCGTGCCCCATATCCTGATACTTGGCAGTAATGTTGCAAGCTGCGGTATAATCATAAGTACCAAACGCAGTTGCAATCATACGGCCTTTGCTTGCTTCAACAAAAGTACGCAAGGGGTTTTTGCCATCTTTATCAATAACGGCTTGTGTAGTTTCAACCATCATTTCCATTTTAAGCGCGCCACTTGGTATTTGTGTGTTGGCTTCGATGCTCTCCAGTAATTTTACCAAGGCGCTTACCTGTTCAGGAATGCTAACCTTGGGTAGCATTACTACAAAGTTGTTTGGTAATTTGCCATTTGTTTGCTCAGACAAGGTACTTAAAAAAATATCGAGTGTGCGAACACCGCGTTCTTTTAAATCTTCAGTAAAAGGTTTTATGCGTATGCCGATGAAAGGCGGAAGCGTATTTGCTTTCATACCCTTAGCCACCTCTGTAGCAGCTTGTGCGGCGGTGGCATCTTCTTCATCCCAGGAGCGGTTACCAAAACCATCTTCAAAATCGATACGAAAATCTTCTAAGGCTTCGGATTTTAATTTTGTAATTACTTTGTTATAGGTTGTGTATGATAACCAAGCGCTTTCTTTTTTGCGGTCGGTTTCCGATAGACCATCCATTTTTTTGATGAGCTTTTCTATATCAGCAGCATTAGCCGGCAATGTTTCGTGACCCGATAGCTCAATAGCTTTTGCAAACTCTACAAAGTTGGGCGCGTTGTTTAGCAAAGTTTTTAGGGCCGCTTGCCCCATTTTTTCGGCTGAGTCGGCAGTAAATAAATCGGCACCACCATATACGGTGTGCACGGGTTGACGATCGGGCTTATCGCCGGGATAAATTTTTTGGAAAGCTTTGTTTGCTTTGCCTAATTCGTTTAAAATACTTTCTTTCTCTTGTGCAGGAATAGATTGTTTCATATGATGTGTGGTTTAAATATTTTGTTGCGATTTTTTTTAATTTGATTAGCTGCCACGATACGTTGAGTAACCGTAAGGGTTTAACAAAAGCGGTACGTGATAGTGTGATTGGTCGGTGGTTTGAAAAACAATGGTTACCGAAGGATAAAACGCTTTTACGCCTTGTGCTTTGAAATACGATTGGGTATCAAACACCAAACGATAAACGCCGGGTTGTAATTTTACATCATCGGCCAACAAACCGGGCAGGCGACCATCGGCATTGGTTTGTCCTTT
>DATFTU010000454.1:0-4432 GCA_035261565.1 Bacteroidia bacterium | reverse complement strand
GGTATAGCCAAAAGCTTTACATTTTTTGTTTTTTTTACAATAGCTGTATCGCCGGGATTAGCCTTTGCGGTAAAAAGCAATAAAATAAAAAAAAGAAAAAAGTATATTTTAACTTGCATAAAAAACCTTACAAAGGTACTTTTTAGAAACGATTTTTTTACTTTTGAAAAAAATCAATTAATTATATGGAAAACGGATACGTAAAAAGCCACATTGAGAATGGTATAGCAACGGTTACATTTTTTCACCCGCAAAGCAATTCATTACCGGGCGAAATTTTAAGGGCCCTTGCCAAAGAGATAGAAAAAGTTGGCAACAACCCCGATGCAAAAGTTATTATATTAAAAAGTGATGGCGATAAGGCCTTTTGTGCAGGCGCATCGTTTGATGAGTTAATTGCTATTAAAGATATAGAAACAGGGAAACACTTTTTCTCAGGCTTTGCAGGCGTTATAAATGCTATGCGTAAAGCCCCAAAGTTTGTAATTGTGCGTGTACAGGGTAAAGCCGTTGGCGGTGGTGTTGGTTTGGCATCGGCCGGCGATTATACCTTTGCTAACGAAAACGCAGCCATTAAACTTAGTGAATTAGCAGTAGGTATTGGCCCGTTTGTGGTTGGGCCTGCTGTTGAACGAAAAATGGGTACTTCTGCCTTTTGCCAACTAACCATTAATGCAAGTGAATGGCACGATGCCGATTTTGCCAAACAAAAAGGTTTATATGCCGATATTTTTAAGACAACTGAAGAAATGGATGCTGCTATTTTAAGCTTAGCTGAAAAATTAGCTGAAAGCAGCCCGGAAGCCATGCAAATGTTAAAAAAGGTAATGTGGGAAGGAACTGAAAAATGGGACACCTTGTTAATTGAACGTGCTTTAATGTCGGGGACACTGGTTTTAAGTGATTTTACTAAAAATTTTATTTCTTCGTTTAAGAAAAAATAGGTTTTTAGCGTTATTTTTCTAACTTTGGGCTACAAAAAACAACAATTAATCAATAAAAAAATGAAGAAAATTTTACTTACACTATCTCTATTTGTTGCTTGTATAGGAGCAACATTCAGCCAGTCTTCTGCTATTTGGGAGGCTCATAACATTAATGTTGATACATCAAGGGGTATCCGTTGGATGCATGCCGTTGATACCAATATAGTTTGGGCGTTAACGTATGATGGCGGCGTACCATCAAGAGCCAGCAATGTATTTGTAAAAACAGGTAATGGCAATGTGTTTACCCATGGTACATTTATGCCTGATACAAACAGGTTTAACTCATCAAACATATCTGCTATTGACTCAATGACCGCTTTTATTGCGCTTTTTGATAAAGCTGCTGACGGAACAAGCGGCCGCCTAATAAAAACTACAGATGGTGGTATGAACTGGACTCTTATATCAGATACCACTACTATGTATACAGGAGCAACAAATTTTCCTGATTTTGTACATTTTTGGGATGCTAACAATGGTTTAGCTTTAGGCGACCCTAATGGTAATACCAGCGGAAGTGGTACCGAGTTTGAAATTTATCGTACGCATAACGGCGGAACCAGTTGGACCCGTGTACCTGATGCTAATATACCAAACCCCGTAAGCGGTGAATTTGGTTTAACAAATGGCTTTTTTACTTTAGGAGCTAAAATGTGGTTTACTACAAACAAGGCACACGTTTTCAGATCATCTGATAGTGGTAAAACCTGGTCTGTATCTACTGCCATTCCGGGTTTAGCAGGACAAGTTGAAGGTGTAGCTTTTAGAGATACTTTAAACGGACTTACATGGGGCAGAGCAACCACTTCGGCAACATCAGCATTTAATATTGCCAAAACAATTAATGGCGGCGCCACATGGACAGCCGTTACAACCACAACAACTACACAGTTAGGAACAAACGACATTTGTGTTGTACCAGGTAAAAACACCTACATGTCGGTTGGGGTTAATAAAGGAGGCAATGCCTGGATTACATCAACCACCAGTGATGATGGAACGACCTGGAATGTATTAGAATCTGTACCTAATACATCTCTTGGCAACGAGTATGCTTTAATGCTTCAAGTACAAATGCTTGACTCATTACATGGCTGGGCAGGTTGCTTTTCTGACACATCACAACCCGTTGGTAAAAATGGTATGGATAAATACAGAGGCCCTAAAATTTTACAAGCATGCCCTATAAATATAAGCGCCAGCAAAACAACGCTTTGTTCGGGTGATTCTTCAATGCTTACTGCAAGTGGTGCAAGCACATATACCTGGACAACCATTGGCGTTAACACATCTACAGTAACAGTTAAACCAACTGCTGCAACAGTTTATACCGTTAGCGGTACTATACCGGGTTGTACAAGTACACAAACTGTAAATATAAATGTAAACCCAACCCCAACCTTAACTATTACCGACCCATATGGTGCATCGTTAATTAGTGGTACCGTTTGTACAGGTGGTTCAGAGTATCTTACAGCTGCCGGTGCGGTAAACTACACATGGTCTCCTTCAGGTACTTTAAGTGCTACAACGGGCACATCAACTTTTGCAAGCCCAACAGTAACTACAACTTACTCGTTAACAGGTAAAACCGGCACTTGTACCAAAGTTGCTACATTTACTGTTACTGTACTTAGTACACCAAGCCCTGTTTTAATAGCCCCTTCAACCAGTGTTTGTTTAGGAAGTTCAGTTACACTTAATGCCAGTGGCCTTAGCTCATATTCATGGACACCTTCAGGAAGTTTAAATATGAATACCGGTAACAGCGTTATTTCAACGCCTTCGGTAACTACGGTATATATAGTTACAGGGTATGATGGTTCTACTTGTAAAACCTCTACATCGCTTACAGTTACTGTAAATACCTGCGCGGGTATTGAAAGTGTTTCAAACAATGCTGATATTTCGGTTTACCCTAACCCAAGTACAGGTTTAGTTACTATATCTATGCCATCGGTTAATGAAACTACAACACTTTATATAACTGATATGATTGGTAAAGAAGTATTTAAATCAACCGTAAAAAATGCTAATATGAGTTTAGACCTTACTAATCTTCAAAAAGGTTTATATATGCTTACCATTTATAACGGAAAAAATAAGCAGGTCCAAAAACTTGTTATTCAATAATTAATAGTTATACATTTTTAAACAGAGCCCTGCCGAAAAGCGGGGCTTTTGTTTTATGGCAACTCCCGTTTTATTTTTCTATTTTTAAAGCCTGATAAAATGACTGCCAAAGAAAAATACCGTAACTTTTGTAAAACAGCCCAAGGGGTAAGTCTATACCAGCAAGATTGGTGGTTTGATGCAGTTTGCGGCAATAATTGGGATGCTGTTATTTATGAAAACAATGGTAACATTTTGGGCGCATGGGCTTACCCTATAAAAAAGAAATATAATTTACGGCTTATTGCAATGCCTTTACTTACCAATGGCACGGGGCCAGTAATTACCTATTTTCCCGGGCAGAAACTGGCTACACAACTTAGCCACGAACAACAAGTATTAGATGAATTAATTAGTCAGTTACCAAAATTTGATTGGTTTGATTTATATTTTTTGCCTCAATTTAAAAGCCATCTTTCTTTCCATTGGAAAGGGTTTACACAAAGTACACGTTATACTTATTTAATAAAAGACTTATCGAACTTAGACACTGTATTTGAGAATTTTAATTCGACACTACGTACACAAATACGTAAAGCCGAAAAAGACATTAGTATTTTTGAGAGTGATGATATAGAGTTGTTTTATAAGATAAACTCGCTAAGTTTTAAAAAGCAACATAAAAAAGTACCGCACTCATTAGCTTATATTAAACAACTTAACGAAGCTTGCGCCAAACACCATTGCCGTAAACTTTTATTCGCCAAAGATGCTGATAACAATATACACGCCGCCGTATATTTAGCCTGGGATAAGCAAAGCGCTTATTACGTAAACGGTGGTGCAGACGAAAATTATAAAAGCAACGGTGCCTATAGTTTATTACTTTGGCATGCTATTAAAACTGCCGCCGGCCTAACCAAACAGTTTAATTTTTGTGGAAGCATGTTACCTAATGTAGAACGCTTTTTCCGTTCGTTTGGTGGTGAGCAAACACCTTATCTACATATAAGTAAAACAAACTCAAAAGCACTTAAATTATTTTTTGCCTTAAAAGAGAAATGAGTTTTAAACTCATAAAATTATACCTTTGCATTCATTCTTTAAGTGAAGTCTTTATTTTATCTAAATAAATATTTTTATAAATATCGTTACCGCCTGCTGTTAGGTGTATTGTTTATAATTATATCTAACGTACTATTAAATAGCCAAGGCATAGTTATTAAAAATGCCACCGATGCCTTTGCAAACCAAATTCAGGGCAAAAGTACGGCAAGTTCAAACACCTATATTGTTTACGCTTTAGAGCTTATAGGCTTAACTTTGTTTAG
>DATFTU010000453.1:0-3966 GCA_035261565.1 Bacteroidia bacterium | reverse complement strand
AAACGGTGCTCGTAAGTAATGCCTTTTGCATCAAACTTAGTTTTAAACTCCGCATTAAATATTTCTTCAAAAATATCTTTAAAACGGCCGTCGTATTTTTTTAAGATGGTATTTTTAGTTGACAAGTATAATGGCCAGCCTTTTTGTAAAGCAGTATTAAAGCAAGAGTGTGCAAAACCACGAATTGATTCATCTGTATTATACATGGCTAATGCAACACCATCGCCTTTAAAGTTAAACACTTCATGTGTTATAGGGGTAGAACCATCTTCGGGCGTAAAGCTGATAGTTAATTTACCTTTTCCTTTAGTTACAAAATCAGTAGCACGGTACTGGTCTCCAAAAGCATGACGGCCAACCATAATTGGGGCAGTCCAGTTTGGCACTAAACGAGGCACATTTTGACAAACAATGGGTTCGCGGAAAACAGTTCCATCTAAAATATTACGGATAGTTCCGTTTGGCGATTTCCACATTTGCTTTAAGTTAAACTCTTTTACACGAGCCTCATCAGGTGTAATAGTGGCGCATTTAATACCAACGTTGTATTTTTTGATTGCTTCGGCAGAATCAACAGTTACCTGGTCCTGTGTGGCGTCGCGATGCTCAATTCCTAAATCGTAGTATTTAATATCAACATCCAGGTATGGAAGTATCAATTTGTCTTTAATAAATTTCCAGATGATACGAGTCATTTCATCGCCATCTAATTCAACTACCGGGTTTGCTACTTTAATTTTGCTCATGGTTGATGTGATTTTACTGTATATTTTTATTATTAATTATTGTTATTTAACGCCGTGCATCATTTTCTTTAAAACAGGAGTTAGTAAGAACAGGATAACTGAAGCTACTCCGCAAAGTACTACAAACACCATAAAAAACTCAAACAAATTATGTAATTCAAAACCTACAAATACAGGATTAGTAGCACTTATTTGGTTTTTATCTAATAGGGCTAACTGTTCTGCAGTTGGGGTTACTTTTTTATCTAAAACAGCCTGTAAGTCTATTCCTAATTTTTGGGCTTTTGTAAATTTATCTCCGGTTGCAGGCAAAATAGAACCTAATGTTCCGGCTAAGGCATAACCGGCCGCATTTGATAAAAAGAATACTCCATACAATAAAGAGGCAAACCTTTTTGGGGATAATTTACCAACTAATGATAAGCCTATGGGAGATAAACAAAGCTCTCCTGCTGTTTGAATTAGGTATAAAAGAATTAACCATTTTATGGCCAGTAAACCATTTACCCCTAAATCTTTTACATTGTGGGCAATAATAAAATAGCTTAATGCAATTAATGCTAAACCAATAGCTTGTTTCATAGGCGAGATGGGCTCTAACTTTTTCTCGCGTAATTTATCCCATAAAATACTGAAAGGAAATGCAAAAGCTACAACAAATAAACCGTTGAAAATTTGAACCATTGATGGAGGCATGTTCCAGCCAAAAAAGTTTCTGTCGGTTTGGTTATCGGCTATAAAAGTTAATGAAGAACCTGCTTGCTCAAAAGCTGCCCAGAAGAAAATAACGAAGAAAGAGACAATGTAAATTACAATAATACGCTCTCTTTCTATTTTAGTTAAAGAGGTATCTGATATTATTAAACCCGCCAAAGTTATACCGCTTGAATAAATAATAGGGTAAATAATTGTTTTGATAAAGTTATGCCCATCTAATAAAAACCGAAACACAAAGAAGAGTACAATAAAAGAAACAACTGAAAGGAGTAACGCTGTAGTAGAAAAAACTGCTTTTTGAGCTTCACCCTCTTCATAATGCGAAGCATCGTTTTTTGACGGTAAACCGCCTAAAGGTTTTCCTTCAGGAGTTACTACATATTTATTTTTTAGGAAGTAAAATATAACTGTACCTAATACCATGGCTATACTGGCAGCTAAAAAGCCCCATTTAAAAGCATGAATATCGCGTATACCGGCTGAATCTTTTACATCGCCAATTATAGGGCAGATAAACTGGCCTAAAAAAGCTCCTAAGTTTATACCCATGTAGAAAATGGTAAAAGCAGAATCTAATTTGTTTTTTTCCTGCTTAGGGTATAAGCTTCCCACCATACTTGAAATATTTGGTTTAAAGAAGCCATTACCAAAAATAATAATGCCTAAAGCGACCCATAACAAATTATTGGCAAGCCCAATATTTGTTCCGAAAACAGATGCACTAAAAAATAAAAGTAACTGGCCAATAGCCATCATACTTCCTCCCAGTATAATACAATTCCTGTTTCCTAAAAAACGATCAGATATAAAGCCTCCCAGCATTGGAGTTAAATAACAAAGACTAAGAAAACCACCATAGATAAGCGAAGAATCTTCTTCTTTCATTAAAAGCGAATTAACTAAAAACAGAGTAAGAATGGCGCGCATGCCATAAAAGTTAAAACGCTCCCACATTTCGGTACCAAAAAGTACCCAAAGCCCTTTAGGATGCGATTTTTTTTCAATAGGTGCTATTACGCCTGTACCCGACTCTGTTTGTATATCTTGCTCCATATAGTAATTAGTTTAACAAAACCCCAAACATAAGCAATTCCTTTGATTTTGTAAAATTAAGCGCCTTAAAATTACTGCTGTAAAAGGCCGTATTGGGTTTTGTAGTATTCGGTTTTTTCGAGGTTTTTAAGTTCAAGCCACTTAGCGTAAAGATATTCGGCTAATTTTTTGTTTGGGGAGATTGTAAAGGCTTCTTCCAGTTTATTAACTCCTTTTAAAGTGTCTCCGCTTAGCAGAAAATAATTGGCATATTGTGAGGTAACAACATAATCTTTAGGAAATTCTTTATCGGCTTTTTTAATGATTATTAATGCTTGCTGTAAGGCTCTTTTTTCAATTAACATATTCATGAGTTCAGTATACGATTTATACTGCTTAGGGTTTTGCATTATAGCAATTCGGTAATTTTTGTAGGATTGGTTAAAATCCCCTCTTTTTTTATAGCAATTACCCAGATTTTCATAAGCCTGTGGATATGGCAGATGGTTGTTAGCAATAGCTCTCTCAAAATAATGAAGTGCCGTATTAGGTTGGTTTAAATAAGAAAAATAAATAACCCCCGTATTATTAAGAGCTGAGTAAAGCGTGGAGTCATTTTGAATAGCTAAGTTGTAATGTTTTAAAATATGTTCAATTAAAAATTGTTGAGAATACTTTTGGCTGCCTGTCATAAGCATCTCATAATATTTGTTGCCCAATAGGTTATTTTGTCCACCCGATTTTTCGGAGTATTGGGCATCATGTTCATATAACGAAAATTCAGATTCCCAGTTGGTGTTTCTGCTCCAAACATAAAATAAAGATAAAGTTATAACAATGGTAAAATATGATAATGGTTTTTGAAAAAATGAAGTAGTTGTAATTTGATTTGGTACGTTTTTAAGAGATAATAGAACAGATGTTATAAATACTAAAAACCCCACAGAGGCTGTAAAGCAAAGGCGTTCACCTAATACCCCAGCTACCGGGTTAATAATATTGGTTAACGGAGCTATAGATAATAGAAAGAATAATAAACCAAAAAAAGCTACTTTATTTTTTGATTTATAACAGTAAAATAAAGCTGCAAAAACAAAAAGTATACCTATTATAACTTCCATATTAAGTAAAGTTATTTGTGTAGTAAACATGGTTGAACCATAATAAAACCTAAGCGGGTATGGCCAAAACAATAGTTTAACATAATAACCAAAAACACTTAAAGCAAATAAAATACGAGTATAAATTGAAACATGTTCGGTATAAAGCGGGTTTTCGAAATGATAAAACACACGAATTTCTTTTTCTGAAAGAAGTACATGTCGTGATAATTTGTATAAAAAAAGACAGGCTATTAATCCGCCTGCAACAAAAACTATCCGTTTTTTGTCAATTTTTGAAAAGAAAAATAAAATTAGTGGAATTAAAACTAAAACAATAGCAGCGGTATATTTACAATATAGGGCTAATA
>DATFTU010000452.1:0-3206 GCA_035261565.1 Bacteroidia bacterium | reverse complement strand
CCTATTTATTTAATTCCGTTTATGTTTTACCCATCGGCCGATCACACCCAAAACGGAGCCGGTAGTAATGCAGTAGGCGAAAATTCGCAAATGTTTTTAGATATCAGTTGCCGCAATATTCCTAAAACACATTTATACGGAACTCTTTTTGTAGATGAAATTAATTTATCTAAAATGTTTAAACCAAGCCAGCAAACCAATTTTTTAAGTTTTAAGGCAGGAGTTAGGTTTACCAATTTAATTAAAAATACGGCCTTTACATTTGAGTATACCAGAACCAATCCCTGGGTATATGTTCACCCCATATCGAGTATAACATTTGCATCAAATAATTATAATATGGGTAATTATTTAGGGCAAAATTCGGATGAGCTTTATGGTGGAATTAAAATTAAGCCTTTTAGAGGCGTAACCTTAGATGCCGGATTTAGTTGGGCCCGAAAAGGAGAGGTATTGGCTTATCAGCAAATTAACGGTATAAATAACAATGCTGGTACGCCTTTTATGCATAATATACAATGGCAAAACAAATCGTTGTTATTAAAAGTACAATATGAAATAATAAACGATGTGTTTATTTTTGCATCTTGCAATTACCAGGAAATAACAGGTACTACTGCCGGCATTGAAACATATAGCCCGGCTTTTTATTACGGAAATACCACTACTGTTAATGGTGTTAAAGTGCCAACAAGTGGAAGTACAATGACATTGACCGGAGGTTTAAACTGGGGGTTTTAATCTACAATAATAACAATTGGCTGTGTTAAACTTATTTGGCGAAGCACTTTTAGACTTGGTATAATTTTTACTTTTCCGTAAAGAATTATACATGTACCGGATTTTACTTTTAGTATGTTTTATTATTTGTGCTATACCAACCCAGGCACAAACTATTGAGGGCAATAATGATTGTACTTATAGTAAAGAAATTGTTGTGCCTTTTAATCAAACAAGTAATGGTGCTAATACAACTAAACATCATCTTAATCAGACCGTTTTTTATAGTTACAGAGATCAGTTTTCGTACTGGTATAAAATAATTGTAAAAGAAAATGGTACGCTTAAGTTTAAAATTAGCCCTATTAATGATAGCGATGAGTATGCAGTATATGTATACCAATACAATGAAAAAGATTTTTGTAATAAGGTTTATTATAACAAACTAAAATCGGTAAAACCTTCTTTTTTTACAGGGAATATAAAAGATGACCCATATGATTTAACAGAGAAAACTTTTTCTGCAAAAAAAGATAATATTTATTACATATCTGTTTTAAATACATCGATTAATAATTGCGGACATAATTTCTATTTAATAAATGAGAATGACACCCTAAGGGTTAAAGCGCTTCATTTGCCTTGTAAGCGTGAATTAGTTCACCTTTCGGTAAAAGATATTTCAATAAAAACAACTCAAAAGCAGCCTGATACTAATGTAACCAAAGTTATACCGCCAATTCTTGTGAGAAAAGATACCATAAAAAAAGATAGTGTTTTACAAGAAAAACCAATATTGGTATGCAAAGTATCGGATGTTAAGAAAAAAACAATAACTAACGCTACTATTATAATTATTGATGAAGCAAGCAGAGAAGAAATAGTTCCTAATTCAGAGCATAGTTATACTGTTGAAAAAGGTAAAAAATATAAAATAAAGTGTACCGCTTTTGGGTATAAAAATTACGAGCAAAGCATAACAATAACCAACCAGACTAATGTAGCTGAAATTTTGCTTGAACCTTTAAAGGCAGGTGAAAATGTGGTAATGAAAAGTATTTATTTTTACCCTAATACTTACGCTTTAAAGAAAAGTTCATTAGGAGAACTCGAAAAGCTTTTACAATTTTTAGTAAATAACCCAAACATACATGTAGAGATACAAGGCCATACCAATGGAGACCACCATATTGCAAAAAACAAAGCGTATAGTACACTTGGCGAAGAGTGGAATTTTGAAGGCAGTGCTAAAGCCTTGTCGCAAAAACGTGCCGAGACTATAAAAAAATATTTAGAAACAAACGGCATAACCGCTGACCGTATTATGGCAAAAGGCTATGGTGGAAAACAACCCATTATAAAAGACCCTCAAACAAACGAAGAAGGGCAATTGAATATTCGTGTTGAGTTGGTTATTTTAAAAGATTGATTATTTTTTTTCCAGTTTAGCTGCCTCGGCTAAGGTTATCTTTTTTCTATCATATGAGGCTACTACAAAAGCATCTGTTAAACCTATGCTGCGCACATAATTTTTAGCCTGTTGTGCATCAGCACCTTTTTCGAACATACCTATGGAGTATGAAACTCCGCCTCCGGGCATAGTTTTACCCATAATAGGGGTTAACCCCCTAAAAACCTCACTAACATTAAGGTTTTTATAAAAGCCAATTTGAACCTGATACACCAGGCCCATTGGCAACTCAGCATCTAAAATAACATCCTTATCCCACTGGTCGGCCGGCCGTTTCATGCTTTTAGAAAAAATAGTTTCATCTGGCTTAGCAGTAGTTTCTTTATTCTTATCGCGTCTTTCAATTTGCGCATTTATGCTATCAAGCTTTGTTTTTGCGTTTTTATCTTTATGTTCCAGTTGAGCCTCTTCCTGTTCTAATTTTTTTATTTCAGCTTTAATTTTTTCAGCTTTTGCAGGGTCTTTTTGCGTTTTAAGTTCGGCTTCTAGCCTGGCTAATTCCTTTTTATCATCTTCGGTTTTTTGATGTAAATGCTCATCTAATAGCGCAAAAAGATTTTGGTCGATATCTAATTTCGTCGGTTCTTTTGGCATTACAGGGTTTTCTATGATAGGGCTTTTAGGTTTAGTTTCTTGTTGCTTACAATTTTTAAAGTAAAAAGAAGCATGATAAGCATCGGTAGTAGCATTGGCCGCAAAAAAAGTGGCCTGTTTAGCTATATCACGTTTTTGATTTGGGTTTGTAACCTTGCTATAAGCGTTTAACAGGTTATAAGAACGAATGGCAAATTTTTTTGCAATGTTAGAATAATCTAAAGCCATAAGTTCAGAATCGGACGCTAAAATAATAGCCGAATCGATAGCTGTGATGGCTTGCTGTATGTATATAATAGCACTATCTATATTTTTAACTGCCAAATTTTTATTAGGTACAAAAAAGGCAAGCTTTGAAAACATATAAGACTGATTAGCCAGTTGAGCCCCCTGAATAACATATTGCCTTGAAAGACACTCT
>DATFTU010000451.1:0-2824 GCA_035261565.1 Bacteroidia bacterium | reverse complement strand
GCTGATGCTGGGTTGATATGGTGTATGATTTTAACTCGGCAGGTGAAACAATGGGCCTGAATGTATCGGCTTCGGTTATTTGCTTGGTAAATTTACGTGTGGTGCTATCCCGGCTGCCATCAGGAATTTCCTGCAAATTATCAAACACTGAAACATTTACGTGTGAATAACCCCACTTGCGGTTAATGCCTGCGTTTACATTAAAGTCAGTTTCTTTAAAGCCTGTATTATAAACGCGCCCATCGTATTTATTTTGATAATTAGTGGCCTCTTTATGCGAAGCACGCATGCCCCAAATAAACCCTTTTGAATTGCCTGCCATATTAAACGAGCCCGCATATAAACCATTATTGGTTTGGTAATTGGTTTGCACATCGCCCTTTATTACACCTTGCGGCAATGGGTTTGCAGGCAATAAATTTACTACGCCCGCAAGTGCATCGCTGCCATAAATTAAACTGGCAGGGCCTTTAACTACTTCTATTCTGTCAATTAAAAACTGATCCATTTCAATACCATGCTCATCGCCCCATTGCTGCCCCTCTTGTCTTACACCATCAAACAATGTTAAAATACGGTTATACCCTAAACCCCGTATAAAAGGTTTTGAAACATTGGGCCCCGTGCTTAATGCACTAACACCCGGCGTGCGGGCAATGGCATCAATAGCATTAGTGGCTGTATTTTGGGTTAAATATTTATTATCGATAGACATAATTGGTACGGGGCTCCGTTTTATTTCGGTTGCTTTAGAAACGCCGGTAACAACTACTTCGTTAGACTCTAACACGGATTGCTCTAACGGAATATCTAATTCTGAGGTTTTAGATAAATCGATTAATTGAATAAAAGTTTTATAGCCAACCAGTTTTACCTGCATAATGGTTTTGGTTTTTGGCAGGTTGCTTATTTCATAAGAACCATCGGGTTTTGAAGCGGTACCATTTCTTAAATCGGGAAAATAAACAACCGCCCCCGGCAAAGCTTCGTTGCTTTGCTTATCGCGCACAAAGCCCTTCAGGCTATTTTGCGCTTTGCTATTATACATAACAAATAGTGTTATGATAAATAAAATATTTTTCATGTGCTTAATTTTTAAATGAATAACCAATACAACGGCAAACAAATTTGCCTGTTGTAAAAAAATAACCGGTAAAAATTAAGCTATTGGAGGAGCCCTTGCAGGAAGGCTTATTTTAGTTTTGTGATAAACCGAAGAAACCTGGGCTATTTTATGCTGCGATATAACAACACGAAAAACAGAGATTGTGTGAAGAACTGTTAACGCATCATAAACCGGGGTATTTGTTTTAAAAATATCGCAACTGGTATGCGGGTTTTCGATATGAGTACCTAAATCTTTGTGATAAACATCACAATAGTTATCGGCCGTATCGGTGTGGTTAGCAAGGGCATTGTGCCATAGAGTTGGCGGCAAGGCCACCAGCGAAAAAACCAGCAATAAAAACGCGGCTATATGTTTCTTAATTTTTTGCACCGCAGCAAATATATAAAACTTAGCAAACAATATTTTGTTTTAACATTTTACCTGATTGTTTTTTAGTAAATTTGATAAAGAAGAATTAGATGAAAAAATCGGTTTTTATACTTTTTATTTCTGTTGTTTATTTTGCGTTTAGCAGTTGCAAAAAAACTGATAATAACAGTGTAGCTACCGGTACGCTGAAAAATTATTCGAACATTACAAGCGCTCCTGTAAATACGGGAGGTGCATTTTCATTTACAAAAATTACATTAACACCTAACCCGGTTAAAATTGGTGTTGCCTCAAAATTATACGCTACAGCTACAGGAAATAATTTAACCTATAAATGGACAACATCGCATGGTGATTTATTTGGCAATGGCGCCGCTATATATTATAGCGACTCGTGCATTGGAGAGTATACGATAACCTGTGTGGTTTCTGATGGCACACATACTGCCACCATAACCATTCCTATTACGGTATCGAATTAATAACCGTATGCGATATATTATTTTATTAATATTTTCTCTATTTTTTAGTAGTGTTATTACAGCGCAATGTACATCGGGCTGCTGTGCACCCGGCACTGCAAACTTTGGTGTATTAGAAAAAGGAGATTTACTAATGTTCTCTTTTTTTAAACGCGATTACTCTGATAAATATTATGCCGGAGATAAACCGGTTGCTTTTAGTTATTTGAACAACGATTTTTCTGACTACAGCGGTTTAAGTTTATCATACGGCATTACAGATAAGTTTACCATGCAGGCTTCGTTTGGTTATTATATAAATAAAATAGAAAATTTTAATATACCTATTATTGGCCAGCAACAATTAGCAGGCAGTGGCTTTGCAGATATTGAACTATACGCTAAATACAATATTTTCCACTCGAAAAACGATGTGCTTTCACTTACTTTATCAGGAGGCGTAAAATTACCTACAGGCCCATACAAATTAAGTGTTGATAATGTTGAACTAACCCGTGATATACAACCAGGCACAGGAGCTTATTCGGGCATGTTTACATTTTATGCCATGCTAAAACCTTTTAAAGATAAAAAACGAAGCATTATGTTTAACTCGCGTACTGATTATAATGGCGTTAACCCACAAGGTTATCAGTATGGTGTTACTAATACAAATACATTATCATCAGCTTTTAAATTGTATAAAGATATTTCGTTTATTGCCATGGTGCGAAATGAAAACAAAGACCGCGATAAAGTAAATGGTGTGGGATTATTTTCAAGTTGTTCGAGCCGGGTATTTGTTACACCGGGTGTTGGTGTGTATTTAGGGCACGATTTAAATTTTTCGTTATACGGAGATTTT
>DATFTU010000450.1:0-6234 GCA_035261565.1 Bacteroidia bacterium | reverse complement strand
TTTTGCAATATCGTATGTAGAAGTTACTTTTTTACCAAATACTTTTTCGTTGGCATCGCGCAGGGCCGAATACGAAACGGCATCGTTTTGATATACTTTAGCGGTTGGGTATTTAGCTGTAAACTCAGCTATTACCGCGCGGGTTGAAGGAGAAATAATTGAAGAAGAAAGGATGGCAATTTCTTTACCAGAAGTTGCGGCATCGGTTAATGATTTGCCAATAGCGCCATCAACGGTTTTCCAATCAGACTTAGTACCTTTTGCATATGGATCGGTTAAACGTGCATTATCATATAAACCAAGTACTGCGGCTTGTGTACGCGCATTAGTACCGGTTGTGTGTTTTACAAGTTCGTTAGCTTCGATTTTAATAGGGCGGCCTTCTTGTGTTTTAACTAAAACGGCTGCATAATCGTGCCCATCGTAAAATGTAGACGCGTAGAAATTAGCCACACCCGGCGTAACATCTTCGGGCTTTACAACGTAAGGGATTGATTTAATAACCGGAGTTTCGCAAGAAGCTAAAGCTGCAGCAGCGGTGGTGAAACCAACTACTTTTAAAAAGTCGCGACGGCTGGTGTTTCCTTCGCCGTTTAAGGCTTCGGTCATCGGAAGACTTTCAACAAACTCGTTTTGTTGGTGTTTTAAAAACTCAGGACTTTCATTTAACTCTGATAATCCTTTCCAATACTTTTTATTTGTACCCATTATATCGATGAAATAATCGTTCTACTTAAACTATTAATAGTGACATTTAGCACACTCAATACCGCCCATTTGCGCAACGGTGAAAGTGTTCAGGTGCTCTTTTTTGTATTTTTCTTTTAAGGCTTCGTGCAGGCGGTCGTAATAAGGGTTACCCGCCATGGCAACTTCGGTTTTGCGGTGGCACTCAATACACCATTTCATAGTTAAAGGTGATTTTTGCTCAACGGTTGTCATTTCTTTTACATTACCGTGGCACTGAGCGCAATCGATTTTACCAACTACTACGTGTTGTGAGTGGTTAAAGTAAACGTGGTCGGGCAGGTTGTGCACCTTAATCCATTGGATTGGATTTTGAGGGCCATCGTACACCAGTTTATCTGAGTTGAAGCCTGCTGCTGCGTAAATTTTAGCAATTTCTTTAGTGCCTGTGGTTGCTCCTTCTTTAATGCCTTTATGGCAATTCATACAAACGTTTACGGTTGGTATGCCTGCGTGGCGCGATTTTTCTACCGAGTTGTGGCAGTATTGGCAAGCAATGGCGTTATCGCCGGCGTGTATTTTGTGCGAGAATTTAATTGGCTGTTCAGGGTGATAGCCTTTGCCGGTTTGCCAATCGTAATAAACACCTACACGGAACAGTGAGTTCCAGCAGCTTTTCATACCGATGCAAGAAAGAACGATTAAACACACGGCTACAAAACGGCGGTGGTCGCCTAACCATGTTTTACCTTCTTCGAAGAATGATTTTGTTTCAACCTCAGGCTGGCCCTCTTTTTGGCGGGTAACACGTTGTAACGATAAACGCACCCCGCGAAGAATACCCGTAAGGATACCTAAAATAACGATAACAGCTAAAATGATGTAAAGCGGGTTAACGCCTTTTTCTTCGGTTGGTTCATTTGGATTTACATTGCCACCAGTTACAGCCACTTTTTGTTCAACCGGAGGGTTTAAAATGTATGCTTCTACCGCTTTGATATCATCATCGCTAAGAACGCCCTCAAACACAGTCATAGCTGTGTTGCCATTTTCTTTATAAATTTTATTGGCATACGCATCGCCACTTTTAATTAGTTTTTCGTTGTTTTTTATCCAATTGAAAAGCCAATCGCCTTCTTTAGGCGCACGATCACCAATACCTTTAAGGCCGGGCCCTGTGATTTTTTGATCGGTTAATGCGTGACATACGGCGCAATTTTGTTTAAATATTGCTTTTCCGTCGGCTGCTGAGGCGTGGTTTATACTAACAAAACCCACTAAAATTAATCCCAACAGGAGGTTTAGGGCGTTACGGGACATATCTTTAATCATACTTATCCTTTATGAATGACATTGTAATGACAAACCTATTACAATTGGCGGCAAATTTAATAGAAGATTGCATTCGAGATTTGCTGTTTTGAACTTTTTTTCAACCTTTTGGTAATTTAGAATTGTTCTAAATTAAGGTTTTGAAAGTGTTAAATATTGGGATTTGAATGATGAATGGAAGAATGATTTTTTGTTTAAAATGATAGGCTAAACGTGCCCTTTTTCTTCTCATTCATCTCTTCGTTTTTATTTTTCTGTTTGGTATCGCTGTGTGCTAAAGCAATGCTTTGCTTACAATGACAAGCTGAAAGTGATTCTTTATTAGTTGCTCGTGATTATCACTTAATTATGTCCCAATTATCGCGGTATATCCCATTCTTGCGCAGTTTACTTAAATTTACAACACGTCGATTTCCTTTCGGATTTTGATACATTAATTTTTTTATTGCACTTAACGGAACAATATATATTTCAGGGATACTCTCAATATTATCAATACGGTTTAAAAATGAAATGAAAATAATATAGTGATTAGGATCTTTAGTTGTAATATCTAAATTGTCAATAGGAAAAGAAGTTGTTCCTTTCATGCCTTTAACATCAATCGTTACCTGCCGATGGTGATGTTTTACAATTATATCTATTGATTTTTTATTGCCTAAAGTTATAAAGGCTTCAAATCCTTTTCGGTAAAGAGCAGAAAGAATAAAATATTCTGATGCTAAGTTTGTATCGTAAGTCATATTTTTTACCAAACTTACATTTTTAGTGGCCAATAAAAAATACAACTTTTTTAAAAAACTTACATATACCTTGCTAAATTGAATGTTACGGCAATCTTAATTTTTATTTTTTGTTGTTCAAGTAGATTTGTTTTAATATTGATTAAGCATATGCAACCATAAACACCCTAAATTTAAAACTATGGGAAAAAAATCTACTAAAATCCTGAAAGGTGTTTTATCAATTTTTCTAACCTTAATGTGTTTTGCAATAGTTGCGCAAAACAACAAAACAGAAAAAACACCAGTACAAGATGAATATACAAAGGAGCTTAAAGAGTGGTTTGATTCGGGTGATTTGATAGTTGAATTAAGTATAAAGGAAGGAGATATAATTTTTGTAAAGACTGATGGAGATATTGGTTATATGTGCGGTAAAGCAAAAATTACCCGTGTTCTTAAAGGTAATATAGAGCAAGGATATATAAATGTAAATATTAATAGCCCACAAAAACGTGAAGTGGAGATTGTAAATGAGGGGGCAGACGTAAGTAAGGTGCTTGGCACAAGATGTGTTGTTAAAATTAAAAAGTCAAACTTGCCTCAAGGATTTAAAACTGAAAGTGCAGGTGTATATGTAACGGAAGGGAAAGTTTATAGATTAGAGGAAGTGGGATTTGATGAACATTATAAAATGGTTGATGGAAAAAAAGTTGTATATAACAGTACAAAAGCATTTTATAAGAAATTAAACGAGTGTTGTAGCGTAAGTTTGGTTGAAAAAAAGTCCAGTAATTAATATTGGAAAGTCCGCAACCGCGAATACAGATTTCTCACATTCGTTCGAAATGACAAGTGCGGTTAAAGTTACAAGTGATGAGTTATTGTTAGCGTTAGGGATTGCAGCGGATAGCCTTTTTATGTAATCATAAAAAGCTATGAGCGGAAAGCCCGACGCTTGTAACCAAGCGGAACGCCCAAATACAGATTTCTCAATCGTGCCTATTTCGAAATGACAAAAACGAAAATTACAAGGCATAAAAAAACCTTGCGGGTTAGGCAAGGTTTTTTGTATGAGAAAAACTAAAAACTATTGTTCGAATTTTTTGTAATCGCCCGGTACCTCAACCTGCGCTGCGGTAATGGCTTTTTTATCAACTTTAATTACTTCTAATTTGCTTACTTGTGCGCCAGATGTTAAATCGGTTTCGATGCTTAACATGGGCATTGAGCCTTTTGGTAAATCTTTAATTTGGTTAAAGTAAACCGATTGTTTGTCTTTACGGTTCCATAACTGAACTAATGGAGAGAAAAAGTTATAACCATCGGTAGAAATCCAATAGGTAATGGTTGTATTTTCGTCGGTATTTTTTACGGTATAATCAACACATTTTTTACCACAAACTACTTTGCTGCCTTTACCTTTGGTTACCTCGCAGGTGCCTTTAATAGCCGGAGGAGTTTCTGATTTATGGTCGCCCCACACTTTACGGGCCGGGTTAACAAATTTAATTTTCTTTTCGCCCAGGTCGAATACAAAGCTTCCTTCCACTTTGCCCGATTTACGGCCAATTTGGTCTAACTTTACGTTATTGCCTTTTACATAATATACGTTGGTTGTGGTATCTTTTTTGGTTTCCATACGGAACTCAAGTGTACCCTCAAACTGAGCAAAAGCTGCCGTAGAGATAACCAACGAAGCAATAAATAATTTTAATTTTTTCATTTTTTAATAGTTTTTAGTTTGTGTTTTGAGATGGCTAAATTAATGTTAGCTTTGATAAAAACAAAATTTGTGCCGAAAACTATTGAAACCGGTAAAAATGGCGAACAACAGGCCGTAGCATTTTTAAAAAATGCAGGTTACACCATTTTGCACCAAAACTGGCGCTTTAAGCATTTAGAAATTGATATTGTGGCCAGGCGCGGCAACGAGTTAATTATTGCAGAAGTGAAAACACGTGCCAGCGATTTTTTTGGAACGCCCGAAAGCTTTGTAAATAAAGATAAACAGCGCAAACTGCTTAAGGCCGCACATGGCTATATTACTACATTTAACCTGGATGTGGAGGTGCGTTTTGATATTGTGGCGGTGGTTACCGGCATTAATAAAGTGTACCATATAGAAAATGCTTTTTACGCGGGCTTAGGTTAATGTGTATCTTTGCCGGATATTTAAAAAATAATGGATAAGCGCAATAGCAACCACCGCTCGAAATTTGGAGCAAAAAAACCTTCGTTTAAAAAAGAGAGTACAGACAAACCTAAACGCGATTTTGCCGGAAGAGGCGAACGCCCACAATATACCGACAGGCCCAAAAGAAATTTTGACAAAGATTTTAGTGATAAACCTAAACGCGGTTTTGATAAAAGTGGCAGCGATAAGCCTAAGCGTAGTTTTGATAAGGATTTTAGCGACCGGCCTAAACGCGGTTTTGATACGGGAGAACGATCTTCGTTTGCTGACAAGCCTAAGCGCAGCTTTGCAAAAGATTTTGAAGGAGCTGAAGGAGCACCTAAGAAAAAATTTGCCGACCGTGGCGAGCGTGCCAAACACTATGCCAACAAAAATGAAAAGAGTGAATTGAAACGAAGTTCGTTTGAACGCGGCGAGCGTGCACCCTACGACCCTAACAAAAAGAAAAATTATAAGAAAGATTACAGCAAACAAAAAGTTACCAATGCCGATAAGGGATTGATACGCTTAAACAAATATATTGCCAACGCGGGTATATGCTCGCGCCGAGAGGCTGATGATTTAATTAAAAGCGGCTGCGTTACCGTTAACGGAAAAGTGGTGAGCGAACTTGGCTACACGGTTAAAGATACGGATGAAGTAAATTACTCGGGCGCGCGCATTAAAAAAGAAAAGCATGTTTACTTATTGCTAAACAAGCCTAAAGATTATATTACTACCGCGGCCGATGAGCGCGGCCGCAAAACGGTGATGGAACTTGTGGGCGATGCCTGCAAGGAGCGCATTTACCCCGTTGGGCGCTTAGACAGAAACACCACAGGCTTACTTTTATTTACCAATGATGGCGAGCTTACCAAAAAACTTACGCACCCCAAGCACGAGGTTGAAAAACTATACCATGTTGAGCTTGATAAAAACCTGAAGCAGGATGATTTTATAAAAATAAAAGAAGGTGTTGAGCTTGAGGATGGTTTTATTAAGCCTGATGAAATTGCTTACACCGGCGAAACCAAACGCGAGGTTGGCATTAAAATACACAGCGGGCGCAACCGCATTGTGCGCCGCACGTTTGAGCATTTTGGCTATGATGTGCTGCGCCTTGACCGTGTTATGTTTGCAGGCCTTACCAAAAAAAACCTGCCACGCGCCAAGTGGCGTTTTTTAACGGAGAAAGAGGTTTCGTTTTTGAAGATGCTGAAATAAAATTTTCTTTTTAGCGTTTAAAGGTTTGCAGCCTTTTGTATTGGTTATGAGAAAACTTTTTATACTCTGTTTTTTTATTTTGTATAACTTTTG
>DATFTU010000449.1:0-3022 GCA_035261565.1 Bacteroidia bacterium | reverse complement strand
AGTGCATCCATATCGCCGCGCAACAGCACACATTTTTTATCAGGGTTTTTACCTTTAATTAAAGCTACTATACCTGTATTAACAATACCTGTTTGATGCTCGATACGGTGTTTAATAAGCTGTGTGCTGATGTAGCGCGATGTTTCAATTTCTTTAAACGATAATTCGGGGTTAGTATGCAAGTGCCTGCGCACATCTACTAAGTAAGGAAAATAGTGTTTTGCTTTTTGTTTAATTAGAGATGCTAAATCCGCCATTTAAATTATTTCCAGAACAACATTTTTATCCCCATTAAAACCATAAAGGCCGCAAATATTTTTTTAACCACATTCTGGTCGAGTGATATGGCCACCTTTGCACCCAAAAAACCTCCCAATAAAAATGAACTGGCAATTATTAAGGCAACTTTCCAATCTACAAATCCTTCTTTGTAATAACTCATAACGGCAAAAATTCCGGTAGGTAATAGTAAAATAGATAGTGAAGTACCTTGTGCCATTTGCTGGTTAAAGCCTAAAAAATAAACTAAGGCAGGCACTATAATAATGCCGCCGCCCACACCAACCAGGCCGCTTAAACAGCCTGCTGCCAAGCCTACGGCCAGCAGAGTTAAAATTTCGTTCATAGTTAATTTTTTATTAGTTAGGTTTTCCATTAAAAATCGGTTGTAAGCGAAAAATAAATTACCCTGTTTTGAGTGGTATAATTATCAAGTCCCCACGAAAAATCTAAACGTACAAAATAACCTAATAACCTTGTGCGCAAACCGCAACCATAACCTGCTATAATAGGCTGTTTAGGCTCGTTAATAATCACTTTAATAGGGTTGTTATAGAAGAAATACTGATTGGTAGTATTTTCGTGACTGAAAGGATCTGTACCATACCAACACATACCTAAATCAAAGAAAGGAATGATTTGAAAATTATTTAAAATATCAGAACGCAGTGGATGGTTTGCCAGGTATTTAAAAATGGGGAAACGTAATTCAGAATTCCATACTACAAAGTTATTTCCGTTGCGGGCATTCTGATTAAAACCTCGCATGTTAGTTGCTATGGTTTGAAAGCCATACGTTTCAGGATGTTTTATTTGCTCTTGCGAGTTAAACTTAGGGTCTATCTGATTATCTACGCCGCCCAGGTAATAGCAAATTCTATCGGTACCCCATGAGCTTGCACCTGCCAGGCGGTTTGCCCAAATTAAATCGCGGTGCACTTTTAAATAATGCCTGATATCGAAACCGGCATTAACCATATCCTGGCGGCGTTCTAAATCATGAATGTTTATCCCTCTGTAATATTCGCCAAATACTTTTAAGCGCCAACCATTGTACAGGTTTAATCCTTTAGGGCGTGTGTTATCAAAAACGTACTCCATTTTTAAACCGGCCCAGTTATCAAATGTGTTTGCTTTTTGCAGTGAGTAATCATCCTGAGATGTGTAAATTGTTTTATCGTTGCGGTAGCTTAAAGTACCCTTAACGCTTGATACTTCGTTAATAGGGTATTTTAATTTGTATTGTACATCATGCGTTAATACTTTTACCGTATAGCCATCATCGTTTATAGATGGTAATGAAAGGCGGTGTAATACCAATTGTTTATCCCACAGTTTTTTTCTACTTTCTATGCTTATAAAATATTCGTTATTTAAATTAATACCCATGCGCATGCCGGCGCTTATGCGGTAATCTTCAAATAAATCGCTGGTGGCAATTTTTAAAAAACCATTAAGGCCAGGGTTTACATAATAGCCTGTAAATTTCTCGTAGGTTTGATTAAGGAAGGAATTATCTATTTGCGCAGTAACCTGGTCGATTGAAAAATTTACATAATAATTTTCCTGTTTAGGCAATTGAAAACCGTTTGTAGGTTGGCTTGCGTTAGTAGTGGTTTGTGTGCCGGTTGATGAAGAAGAAGTTTGAGGTTTTGATGCAGTTTTATTGCTTTTAGAATCGTTATTTTTAAATGAATAATTATTTATATCAACCTGGCCTGAATTGTTTTCCTGAGCAGGAGTGGCTGTTTCTGTTTGGTTGTCGGCTGAGTTATTTGTTGTAACTTGCTGTGTTCTTGCTTTAGCCGCATAGTTTTGTGCACGGCGGAAGTATGTATTTTTTAAATTATAGTTTTTATCCACATCTTTTTTACTGATATTACTAATGTACATGTATTGTAAACCATTTACGTAAAAAATTTCGGCCACCTTATTAGCTTTTATATTTACATCTTGTTCGAGTATGCTGGTTTTGTTATTTGATATAGGGTGTGAATTAAATACATACCGGTAATGCTCGGTAGTATCAACAAAAGAAATAACGCTATCAAGCTTTGCCACAAAGCGGTTTTTAATTCCGTTTTGGTCGCTCAGGTAAGTAAAGTATCCATCATAAAAATCGGTTGGCTCGCTTTCCTGAATGTTTTTAGAGTCGGTTACGCGGTATAATGTTTTAGATTTTGTTTTGCAATCGTATAAAAACAGGTTGTGAAATTTGGTTTGAGGGTATTCAAACTTATCATTATCACTTTCTTTAATAGTATCCTGTACCCGATTAGATACAAATGCAATTTGTTTGCCTTTGTTTACAAAAACAGGTGTTTCATCGTCCCAAATATCATTGGTTATTTGCTCAAGCCCGCCGGCGTTTATCTGGTAAATAAATAAATCGCTTTGTCCTTTTGCTTTTTTTACAGCAGTCATTACCAATTTTTTTCCGTCGGGACTGTATGAAAATGCTTTAACCTTTTCAATACCTGTTATGGGTTTATCAACCATATCTTTATCTTCAATGCTATAGGTGGTTAAATAAATTACTCCCTTTTTTTCGTGTACCATGGCAAATACTTTTCCGCTAGGGTGCCATGCCAATAAAGGATATGTAAGGTCATTTAATCGTTCTACTTTTGGCCCCCATTTAACAATGCGTTTTTCTTTTCCGGTGGTTAAATCTTTTAAATAAACACGGTGCTGACTCATTTCATTACGCGCATAAATAACTTGATTTCCATCAGGGCTAATT
>DATFTU010000448.1:0-2231 GCA_035261565.1 Bacteroidia bacterium | reverse complement strand
TATAAAAACGTTCAAAAAATTTATCTGTACTAATTTTTGGCTGATGGCCCGTATTGGCTATTTTAATAAAATCATGGGTTACCTCTATATCAATTTTTCCACCACTCGATAAGTTGTGTTTTATGGCATTTTTTATTAAGTTATCAAGTAATATACCTGCCAATACCGGGTCTATTTTAATAATTACACTGTTGTCAATTTTTAAGTTTACATCAATATCTTTTTCCTGTATAAAGTCTTCAAACAAATTAAGCCTGTTGTATATTTTTTGACTGATGTTAACATCACTGGGTAAATCAATCTGATTGTTATCTAACTTAGTAAGTATAATTAACCCTTTATTTAGGTTAACTAAATTATTTACGGCAAAACTTGCCTCCATAAGCATTTTAGCCTGTTCTGGGCTAAGTTGTGTGTCTTGCAAACACATTTCAATTTTCGAATTAATAACGGCTAAAGGGGTTTGTATTTCATGCGACGCATTTTCGGTAAACTCTTTTAACGATAAATAATCGTGCGATATTTTTTTTGCCATTAAAGTAATGGCGGTATTAAGCTGATCAAATTCTGCTGTTTTTGCTTTCGGAAATTTTAGTGTATTGCGTTTAGAAATGGTAAAGTTTCTCAGCACTTTTAAGGTAAAATAAAAGGGGGCCCATATTTTCCGGTAAATAAATGTATTTATAAATACAATGGCCAAAATCATTAAAATAGCCGAAATCATAACGGCATTAAATATATTTTTCCCTAAGGCCTCATCATTATCGTATGATTTTATAATGGTTATATTGTAGTATTTATTAGCTATGGCACAATCAAACACAATAGCTTGTGCTTCAAAATCAGTTTCATCTTCACCTTCTTCACTTTCCTCGTTTACTTCTTCTTGTTTATGTACGGTGGTGAAAACGGCTTTTTTATTTGATAAAACGGGTATTTCTTTTACAATAATTACATCGCCAATATTGTCTTGTAATTGGGCAGGTAATAAACCTTTTTTCAGGCCTTCTTCAACTTTTATTTTTTCATTAAATAAATGCTCTCTCGATTCCTGCTTTATTTTACTTACAATAAAAAAGTAAGTAATAACACCGCCTAAACATATTACCAAAAGCGATGCAAGCGAATTAATAATTATGTTTTTATATAATAGTTTCATTGGCTTGTGGTTTACTCGCCAAATTTGTAGCCAATGCCGTATATGGCATTTACGTAGTCTTTAGAACCGTTTTCTACTAATTTTTTACGTAAATTTTTTATATGGGTGTAAATAATATCGCTCGATACGGCTAAATCGGCGTTATTTTTCCAAAGGTTGTAAGCAATGGCATCTTTGGTAATAATTTTGTTAGCGTTCGAAATAAAGTATACCAGTAGTTCAAATTCTTTTTTAGTAAGGTTAACTTTATTTTCTTTTACAAAAACAGATCTGCTTTCTAACTTAATGGCTATTTCATTATACTCTAAAATTTCCTTACCGTTAAATTTTTTTCGGCGTATAATGGCATTTATTCTGGCATTTAACTCTGATAGGTGAAAAGGCTTTACTATAAAATCATCGGCACCGGTTGTAAACCCTTCTAATTTATCTTCTACCGAATTTCTGGCTGATATAATAATTAAACCGGCTTCTAATTTTTTCTTTTTAATGTAATTTATTAAATCAATACCCGACCCATCAGGCAAACCTATATCAATTACAATACAATCAAATTCAGCTTCACCCATTTTGTTTACAGCCGAGTTATAAGTAAAAGCTTGGGTACAGGTAATACCACTATTACTCAAATATTGAACTATAGATTCGCTCAACAATTTTTCGTCTTCAACAAGCAAAATTGATATATTCATAATAAGTGCCAAAGTAAAAATATTTTGTTTTACTTGGGTTAAATTTATTTTTTAAAACTTCAGAATTACTCCAGCAACCCCTGGTACATTTGCATCTGTTTTTAGGCAACTGTTTAATAAAAACAAACGTCTGAAACTAAGAACATGAAAAATAAATACCATAAGTAAGGTATGGATTTATTTAGAATGAATCTAAATATTTGCAAAAAATTAAACACATATACAATGAACAAAAAAGTTACTCTTCCAATTATTAGTGGCGCAGCCATTTTAGTTTTATCGGCCTCTACAGTTATTAACAGTGCGGGTATTGCTAACTATTCCGGTTCTCCGGTTGATGGTGGTACCGGTGCAGCCGGCACATGTGCAAGCTGTCATAG
>DATFTU010000447.1:0-13670 GCA_035261565.1 Bacteroidia bacterium | reverse complement strand
CGGCTGTTGATCCTGTTGCATTACCACCTACGGCAGTACTTCCTGCACCGCCTCCTCCTCCTCCGCCAATAGTTGATACAGTACCTGCAGCGCCATTACCACCTGCAAAATTTGTTCCCGCTGTATTACCTGTTGTTGTTCCTGTTCCACCGGCTGCACCAACGGCTGTTGTTGCTCCAGTTCCTCCGGGGCCGCCGACGGCAACTATTGAAGTTACATTAAAAGAAGAGCTTCCGCCGGTGTTACCATTTGTTCCGGCATTTGTTCCTCCGGTTCCACCGGCACCCACAGTAACACTGTAGGTTGTACCGGCAACAACAGTAACAGTATTGCTTGAATATGATCCTCCGGCACCACCGCCACTTGCAGGGGTATTAGAAGTGGTTGCAACGCCACCGCCACCGCCACCGCCGCCCCAGCATTGTACTGTAGCTGTTGTAACGCCCGATGGGCATACCCAGGTATATGTACCTGCAGTATTAAAAGTGCTAACTCCTGTTTGGGCAAAAACAGAGGAGGAATAGAAAAATATTCCTGCTAAAGAAAATAATATAAACCTATATCTCGTCGATAGAGGTTTTGTTTTAGTAACTGTTATTGTTTGGGTAACATATTTAGTTTGTGGCCTGGCACAAAATAAAAAGAATATGTTTTTAAAGAGTGGGTAGAGTTTTTTCATGCGCTGCGTTTTTCGTTGTTAAACCTCTCTTGCTATAAAATTATTTATAGCTAATAGCTAAATCTACTATATTTTAACGACAATAAAAAAACATTTTCGACTTCTCGTAAAATTTTCAGCATATATGTGTTTTGTTTGTCTGCATTTCTTTACGGTCAAAAAACAGAAAGGTTACAAAAACCTGAAATAATTTGTGCTATGTGTTTTTAAGAATAATCTTATTTTAATAAATTAAAAATTTTGCGTTACTATATTTTTTATTTTAAAAAAATCTGTTAACTTTATTTCTTCCCTTCTTTAGGCCTTATTGACTTATAGATTATTTATTGTTTGTTTTACAATTTTTAAGATACTGTAAGGGGTAAATAATATAATGTGGGTTAAAGTAAATTGTAGAAGGTTTTAAATGTAAAAAACCAACAGATATTATCTATTGGTTTTTAGAGGTCCCGGGCGGATTCGAACCGCCGTAGCAGCTTTTGCAGAGCTGAGCCTAGCCACTCGGCCACAGGACCATTTTAACAGGCAGCAAAGATACTAATTAAAAATAAATGGAAAAATAATAAAGCTATTATTTAAAATAAGGGCGCAACAGGCTTTATTGGTTAGTTTTTAGCCACAAATCAATCGATAGACTTAATTTGTAGGTTAAATGAGGGCCTTTTATAATGTAATCATGTATTCCATATTTTTTAGCCCTTAAAAATACTTCGGTTTGTTGGTCGTTAGTTATCATTATAAAGTCGGTATCAGGGCTTAACTCCCTAATCATTTCCATAACTTCAATGCCATTCATGGCATTTTTATTTTTACTATCTAAATGATAGTCAACTATAACTAATTCAGGGTTAAGGTGTAGCATGCTTTGGCAGGCCTCGCCACTTTCAAATTTAGAAATGGTAAAACCTTTTTGCTTGTATAAATTTTCAAGTTCGGCTTTTAATAAAAAGCTCAAAACATCACTATCTTCAATAACAAATATGTTTACATTTTTATCCATTTAATAAACATTGGTTTTGTTATACTAAACAACCATTTAATTGGGCGTCGAATTTACTGATAGTTATTTAATCTTTCGTGTTTTATTTCTTCAATGGCCTGCTTGGTTACTTTTTTTAAGGCTTTATGTAAAGTTTTTATTTTATGCATATCTGTAGCTTTGGCACCTAAGGCTTCCATTTCATTTAATGTTTCTAATAAGTTCGAGAGCCCAAACACTGAAACGGTGGATTTCATGTTATGAGCCTGGCTTTTGATAGTTTTATAATCTACTTTATCAATAGCTTCATCAATAATTCTTAGATTTTCGGGTACTTGTTTTAAAAAAATATCAATCACACTACGTATTGGGTCTTTTTTACCACGCATGGATTTAATTAGAAAATCGAAGCTGACGATTTTGTTTTCTTTTGTTTTCCGTAAAACCGCATGGTGTATTTTCTCAAACAAAAGGTCTGCCTGAATGGGTTTAGATATAAAATCGGTCATTCCCAATTGTAAACATTTTTCTTTTTCGCCTACAATGGCATGCGCAGTCATAGCAATAATGGGTACATTGCTTTTTAACTCGTTTCGTATAATTTTAGTTGCCTCATAACCACTCATCTCCTGCATTTCAATATCCATTAAAACAATATCATATCGTTTAGTTTTAATTTTATCTATGGCTTGTTTTCCGTTTTCTACAATATCAATAACGTTTAAATTATTTTCAGAAAACAAGCTTACTACAAATTGAGCATTTACGGGGTTATCTTCGGCCAATAGAATATTTAACTTGTTTATATCATACAGGTTAAATTTTTTATCGCTTCTTGTTTTAACGGCAACCTCATTTGTTTTTTTTAATGGCAGGGTAAATATAAATTCAGACCCAACATTAATTTTGCTTTTAACCATTATTTCACCGCCTTGTAATTCAACCAGCTGTTTTACAATACTTAGCCCTAAACCGGTACCGCCGTATTTTCTTGTTTCGTTTGATTCTATCTGCTTAAACCGCTCAAAAATAGTTAACTGCTTATCTTCTGAAATTCCGATGCCGGTATCTTTAACCGAAAACTCAAGCAAATAAAAGTCTTTTTTTTCTTTTATTGTTTTTGTATATACCTGTACACTGCCTTGTTTAGTAAATTTAATAGCGTTATTAATTAGGTTAAGAAGTATTTGCGTTAAGCGTGCTTGGTCGCCTAACACTATATTCGGTAAATTTTCGTGATGGCTAAAAGATAAATCAATGCTATTGCTTTTTGCTGTGTTTGCAAGCATGGCGTAAAGCGATGCAAATATTTCTTTAATATTTATCGGAGAAAATTCAAAGGTTATTATGCCTGATTCAATTTTTGAGTAATCTAAAATATCATTTACAATATGTAACAGGTTTTCGCCTGAGTTTTTAATGACTTTTATATATTCGTGTTCGGTTAGCGGCAGATTTTTTTTTAGTAACAAATCGGTATAACCAATAATGGCATTCATAGGGGTACGAATCTCATGACTCATATTGGCAAGAAACCTGTCTTTTAAAAGATTAGCCTGTTCAGCAGCTTCTTTGGCTTTTATAACTGATTCTCTTATTTTTTTGCTTTCGGTAATATCTTTACTTATGCCCAAATAGGCTATTACATTATTTTCGCCATCGCGTAAGGCAGACATTGATAACTCAACACTAACCTTTGATCCATCTTTCCGGATACAAGTCCACTCATTTATATCAATGGAATTGGTAAGTCTTGCTTTAATGCGTAAAACTTCGGGCCCCGGTTTTATTTTTGTTTTCAATTCGGCAGATAGTACTTTAGCCCGTGCGTGTAATTCGGCCTTATCAAAAAAAATGCCGGGACTACTATTATTAATTACCTCTTCGGCCTTGTAGCCAAACATATTTTCGGCGCCTTTATTAAAACTGGTTATTATACCATCGCTGGCTCGGGTTGTAATAATAGAGTAGTCGGTGCCGTTTAAAATAATATTTTGAAATTCTAAAAGCTGCGCAATCTGGTCTCTTTGCTTTATTATTTTTTCTTCTTCCTCTCTCTTTTCGGTAATGTCGTCTGATATTCCCAGTAAATAAATGGGGTTATTGTTCTCATCTGTAATGGTAATTTTTTTTGTATGAAGAATACGTTTACCTTTTTTTGTTTCTATAAATTCTTCCGGAATATCAAGGATAACTTTATTAGCTAATGTTTTTCGGTCTTTAGTTACAAACTGGTCAGCTTGTTCTTTCGGAAAGAAATCGTAATCGTTTTTGCCAATTAAATCTAATTGCGAATAGCCCAGCAATTCTTCTCCCGCTTTATTTAGATGCAGAAAATTTAAATTTTTGGCGTCTTTTACAAATACCATATTGGGTATGTTTTCAAGAACCGACTCTAAAAATTTATTTGTGTTTAGCGATTGTTTACGCCTTTTTTCTATTTCTGTAATATCGTAGAAAGAGCTAACAACAAATTTTTGGTTTTTACCCTTTAATATTTGTGTAGTAAACATGGCCCAAAAAAAACGGCCGTTTTTTTTTCGTACTAAAATTTTGGTATCTTTTACAGCTTTTTGTTTTAGTAGTTTGCTAAAAATCTTTTCCCGGACATCTGAAGTTATTAAGTTGAGATGAATGGATGTTTTTCCAATTACTTCTTTTTTTGTATAGCCAAAAAACTCAAGAAAAGCTTTGTTAACATATTTGTATTTCCCTGTTTCTGTATCGGAAATGGTAATGCCTATGGGGTTGTTTTCAAAAGCCTGAAAAAACAAATCATTAGCGTCTTTCATACTTTATTTATTAATGCTTTTACAAAACTCTTTAACATGAAGGTACTAAAATTTAAAGTTAGTTGTTTGCGTTTCAGGTATTTTTTATTAATCGGCTTAAACTATTTTGAATGTACTTTTCGGATGTAATAAGCACTCGCTGAATTCGTTGGGCGTAATAAATACTATCCATCACTTCTTTATTTTTTTCGTGTAGCATGGCGTAAGCCTCGTCAACCTTTTGCTTTTGTTTTTCGATAATGTTTTTTTGGCGCTGGGTTATCTTAAAACGCTTATATAAAAATAACGAAAACACTAAAACAATGGCTAAAACCCCGGCAACCGATGCAATAATCACCTGCTGTCTTTTTGTTTCTTCAGCGGCAATAGCTTTTAGCTTTTCTTGTTCGGCTATAGATTTTACTTTTAACTCGGCCTCTTTTTTTTCAACCTCAAATTTGGTTTTCATATCACCTAATTGTTTACTGTTATCTTCATTAAAAATACTATCGGTTAATGTTTTAAATTTTACATGGCTTTCATAAGCCTCTTTATATTTACCGGTATTACTATATGCTGTAGCTAAATTTTCATAGGCTAAACTTGAGTTATCTATATCATCAGTTTCTTTAGTTGTTTGTAAGGCAGAATCGCCATAACATATAGCCAGTTTGTAGTTTGCCAGTTTGTTATATAAGTCGCTTAAATTAACATAGCAAGTGGCTACACCTTGCTGGTCGTCCATATCTTTTGCCAGTTGTAATGAGTGTAAATAATAGGTTAATGCTTCAGGGTATTTACGTTGTTCTACATAAATAATCCCAATGTTGCTGTAACAAGTACCTATTAAATTTTTATCTCCCACTTGTTTTGATAGGTCTAACGATTTTAAATAATAATCTAAGGCTTTTTGGTAGTTATTTTGTTCGGAGTATATAAGTCCTATATTACTATAACACCTTGCTATACTTCTGGTGTCTTTTGCTTCTTCGGCGATTTTTAAATTTTTTAAACCATATTCTAACGCCTTGGGATAGTCGTACTGATTTTTGTAAACAATACCAATACTGCCGTAACAAGCCCCCATGCCTTTCTTGTTTCCGGTTTCTTCGCAAATTTTAAGGGCAGTTAAAAAACATTCTAACGATTTTGGATAATTACCCTTTAACTCAAAGGCTACTCCCATAGTATTATAAGCGCCGGCACTTAATGTTTTTCCTTTTTTAGAAGGGATAGCTGTAGCCAAATCCAGTTCAAGCTTGGCTAATAAAAGAGCTGTATCGGGGTTGTTATTTGTATAACTCCAGGCAATGTTGTGTATTGCTTTTATACGATTAGTATCGGGTAAGGCTTTGTTATTATATACATTCCAAAGTGAATCATGATTTTGAGCATAACCAATTAACTGAAAAAAAGAAAGCGTAAAAACATACAATAGCCTAAATTTTTTCATTTTTAAATCACTTAAAATTGGTAGAATATTAATGTGAAGGAGTGGATGAATTAAATGTCTCGGCACTACTGTTCATCATATCTAACTCCCATCCTTGCGGAAAAGGTGCTTCAAGTAACGAGCCTTTTAAAAGGTGTGGATACATTTGGTCGTAAGTTTGTATTTGATTTGCACTAACTCGTCGGTAAATATGTGTACGGTGCAATTTATGCGGGTGGTCTATACCGGCTGCGGCCATTAGCTCTACACAGGCCTTAACCGTTTGATGATGAAAATTGGCTACACGGGCTCGTTTATCAGCAATGTTTAGTCCTTTATATAATTTGGGGTTTTGTGTGGCTACACCCGTTGGGCAGGTATTTGAATTGCACTCCAGGGCTTGTATACAACCCAGTGATAGCATCATGGCACGCGCAGAGTTACACATATCGGCCCCTAAAGCAAAATTTTTTATCAAGTCGAAACCGGTATGTACTTTACCCGATGCAATAATTTTAATGTGTTTTTTTAAACCAAAACCGTGCAGGGCATCAAACACAAAAGCAAGGGCATCGCGTAAGGGCATGCCTACCGAGTTACTAAACTCTAATGGTGCTGCGCCTGTTCCGCCTTCTCCACCATCAACAGTAATAAAATCGGGCATAATATTTGTTTTAACCATTGCTTTACAAATGGCTATAAACTGCGATTTTTGCCCCACACATAATTTAAAGCCAATAGGTTTACCGCCCGATAATTCGCGTAATTTTTTCACAAATTGCAATAAACCAACCGGGTTAGAAAATGCGGTATGATAGGGTGGAGACAAAACATCTTTCCCAATTTCTACCAGGCGTATATCGGCAATTTCCTGTGTTACTTTGGCAGCGGGTAAAATACCGCCATGCCCGGGCTTGGCTCCCTGAGATAATTTTATCTCTATCATTTTTACATTGGCATGCACGGCCCGTTCGGCAAAAGCGTCATAATTAAAACTGCCATCATTATTGCGGCAACTAAAATAACCGGTACCAATTTGCCAAATAATATCTCCACCGGGCTGTAAATGGTATGGGCTTAAACCTCCCTCGCCTGTATTATGTGCAAAGCCGCCCAGCTTGGCACCGCCATTAAGGGCCATAATAGCGTTTTTACTTAACGACCCAAAACTCATAGCAGATACATTATAAATACTGGCCGAATAAGGCTGTTTGCAATCTGGCCCGCCCACTAATACGCGAGGGTTATGGTCTACTTGGTCGTGATGAAGCGGGGCAATGCTATGGTTTAACCACTCATACCCCGGCTCATAAACATTTAGCTGGGTGCCAAAGGGCATTGTATCGTCTGTTTTTTTTGCACGTTGGTATACAACTGTTCTGCTTAGGCGGTTAAAAGGGGCGCCATCGGTGTCGCTTTCTACAAAATACTGGTATATTTTGGGGCGCAACCACTCGGCCACCCAACGGAAACGGCCAATTACCGGAAAGTTAGCCATTAGCGAGTGGTGGGGCTGTTCCATATCAAAAACACCCAATGTAATTACGGGTATAATTATAATATAACTCCAAATAAAGGGGTGCCACAGGTAACTAATAACACCTGCAATAGCTACAATAAAAATACTTGATATAATAAAAATACTGCGCATAGTTTATATTTTTTACTAAGGTAAATAAAGAATATTAAATCTGTAAACCAATTATTTGTATTTACTCCATAAAACCAATATATTTGATTACTAATGATTTTTTTATGCGTATGCGATACTTTGTTAAGCTAAGTTCAGTAACTGGATTTATTCTATCAGTTAATTTTTTTAATGCTCAAACTATTTCACCCCCCATTAATTCGGGTGATATTATTAGAGAAGCTTACAAACTTACCGAAGAAGAAAAGTATGATGAGGCTATTGCCGATTATTTAAAGGTGGATGAAAACGATACTAATTATGTAATAAGTTGTGTAGAGTTAGCCAATTTATATTCTACCGCTAAAAAAGATAGTGCGGCCATTGCGTTGTGCGATAAAATGCTGCAGGAAAAAACCGAGTATGATGAATCTTTTTACATTGTTAAAGGCAATGCTTTGGATAATGCTGGCAAGCTTGACGAATCGGTTAAAGTTTATAACGAAGGTTTAGCCAAATACCCTAATGCATATATGCTTTATTACAATATGGGTATAAACTATTTACGAAAAAAAGATTATGCTCGTGCCGAAACTAATTTTAAAAAGGCGCTTGCTATAAATCCGTATCACGGTTCAAGCCATATGAGGTTGGGTTTAACGGCTTTTAATGAGGGTAAGCTTATTCAGTCTATATTATCGTACATGTTTTTTTTACAACTCGAAAATACAACCAAAAGGTCGGAGGGGGTAATACTTCTTCTTCAAAAAATAGTTAAGCGTGAAGTAGAACCGGAAGGACCTTTAGCAGAGAGTAGTGAACAGGATGATTTTTCGGAGCTGGAAGCCATTATAAAATCAAAGGTAGCTTTAAATGGTACTTATAAGTCTAAAATACCTTTGCAATTTGATTTATCTAAACAATTGCAGCTGCTTTTTGAAAAACTTACTTACAATAGTAACGATAAAGGGTTTTGGATGCAAACCTATGTGCCTTATTTTACTAAAATGCAAAAAGCGGGTTATTTTGAAGACATGATTTATTATTCTTTCAGTTCGATTGATAATGAAGAAATAAAAAAATGGCTAAAAAGCCATGAGTCACAAGAAAACAAATTTACCAGTTGGGCGCAGGATGTTTTAGAAAATTCAGTGGCTTGTTTTGATGAAAATATGAATGGCACAATTCAAAAGGTGCCACATTATTACTCTAACTCAAAATTAGAGGCTGTTGGCGTTGTAAAAAACAAAAAAAATGTAGGCTATTGGAAGTTTTATCATCATAACGGGTTTTTAAAATCAGAAGGCTTGTTTAATCAAACGGGTGAGCGCGAAGGGCTATGGAAATTCTATTACGATGATGGAACTAAAAAAGCAGAAGAAAATTATAAAAATGGCGTTTTATATGGTGCCTATATAAAATACAGGCAAAATGGTTCGAGGTCGATGCAAGGGAACTATGAAAAAGGTATGTATGAAGGAAAAGTGGAAACATTTTATAACACAGATGCAATAAAAGGTTCGTACTATTTTAAAGCGGACAAGAAAAATGGCAAAGAGATTAGTTATTTTTCAAACGGACAAAAAAAGTACGAAGTTGATGTAATTAACGAAGTACTGCAAGGTGATTTGGTACAATATTATGAAAGCGGTAAAGTGTACGAAAAAAGCACATTTAAAAATGATAAACGCAACGGGCCATTTGTGCTTTATTATGAAGATGGAACCAAAATGAGCGAGGGCGTTTATAAGGATGATAAAATTGTTGGTGAATTTAAATCGTACAATAATAATGGTACTTTACAAAAGCAGGGTGTATATAGTGAGAAAGGGTTAACCATCGGTTCGTGGAAAGAGTATAACAAAACAGGAAAGGTTTTAAAAGATTATCAATACTCGGAAAAAGGAAAACTTATTTCGTATAAAGATTATACCGGCACAGGTAAGCTTGAAAATGAATTGATTTATAAAAACGAAGAACTTGTTGAATCTAAAAGTTATGATGAAACCGGTAAAATTATTCACGACCAAAAAAAGAATGGGAAAAATTTTGCCGGCGCATTTTTTTATATTAACGGGAATAAATTGAGCGAAGGAAATTATGTAAAGGATGAAAAAGAAGGAGAGTGGAAATACTATAAAGAAGACGGGTGGTTATCAGAAATTTCTATGTACAAAAATGGAAAGCCGGATGGAAAAAGCACCACTTATTTTTCGAATGGAAAAATTGAGTCGGAATGCCTTTTTGTGAATGACCAACGAGATGGCCTTTATAAAGGCTATTATATTAATGGCACTATTGAGAAACAAGGATATTATAGAGAGGGGCAGGAACAAGGTACATGGTATTACTACAATCAGGATGGCACTCTTGCAGAAACGCGTTATTATTTAAATGGTGAAGAAACCGGAATTGAAAGAACGTACGGCGGAAGCGGAGTTAAATATAAAGAGTCTACTATAAAAGATGGTTACACAACTAAGTTGCTTTATTTTGATTCTACCGGAAAGGTTTTAAATAAATCTGAATTTCCTTTAGGAACCGGTAATATAAATTACTCGTACACAAACGGAAAGCCCCGATTAAAAGGCCAGTATAAAGGTGGCTTAGCCGAAGGAACATCTTATTGGTATTTTGCAAATGGTAATATTGATGTTCAGGTAAACTATATAAACAATAATAAAGAAGGAACTGAAACTTTTTATTATGAAAACGGGCAAAAAAAGAGAGAGGATAATTATTTTAGAGATAACTTGCATGGTACGTCGAGCAGTTATTATGAAAACGGCAACCCCAACGAACAATTAAACTACTGGTATGGCGAACTAAACGGTGTACAAAAATATTTCTATGAAAATAAAGCTTTGTACCGTACCATAAACTATAACTATGGAAAAGCAGAGGGTGTTTCCCGATATTATTCAGAAGACGGGCAACTTATAATTAGTAAGTATTTTGAAAATGATATACTTAAAAGCTATAGCTACTTAAATAAAAGCGGTAAATATGATAGTATTCCCTTAAAAAATGAAACAGGCAAAATTGTTTCTTATTTCCCCAACGGCCAAAAATCATTGGAGTACGAATTGGAATATGGCTTTGCTAAAGGAAAACGAACGGAATATTATACCAGTGGCAAAGTTAAAAAAAGCGAAAATTTTTATTATGGTGTGTTTGATGGTGCGCAAAAGCAATTTTATGCTAACGGAAACGTTAAGTCGGAAGAAAATTATTTGCTTGACGAGAAACATGGATACGCAAAGTATTATTATGAGAATGGAAAGTTAAAACAAGAGGGTAAATATCTTAACGGAAGTAAATTTGGTGTATGGAAGTATTACGATAACACAGGTAAGCTTTCAAAAAAGGTTAATTATTATGATGGTATGCAAATGCCGTAAGTTGCTTTTAAGTAAATTTAAAGCAATAGGTATTATTTTTCTTTTTACGGGTGTTGGTTTTGCGCAGGATTATCAGTTGGATTCTCTTAAGAAAAAGTATGCCTCGGAAAACGCTATTGTACTTGAAAAAACCAAAGTATATACCGTTTCCCTTAAGGATAAAAAATTAACGGTAAGTGCAGAAATTACTGAAAAAAATATGGCACTTAATGATTTAGGTATTCCATATGTAAGTGTTCAAAAACTATACTCAAGTTCTTTTATAACCAACAAAGTAGTAGAAGCAAAAACTTTGTCCAGGCTCGAATCGGGTAAATATAAAACGTATAAAGCCACCGATATGGTTGAGAAATCGGATATGGACAAATATGTTTTTTTTGATGATAATAAAACACTAAGCATTTCTTTCCCCTCGGTTACAGCAGGTTCAGTTACAAGTTTAAAAAGTATTGAAGAGTATAAGGAGCCTCGCCTATGTGGCGTTTATTATTTTTCTTCATACATACCTACCGAGTATTCGGGTGTTACTTTAAAAGTAGATAAAAATATTGAGATAAAATATGTAATGAGAGGTAGTCCGGATTCTTCCATTGAATTTTCTACATATAAAAAAGGACAAAATAATTATTATACCTGGAGGGCTAAAAATGTGCCCAAATATCATAAGCCCGATGATGCGCCCGATTTACGTTACTTTATACCACATGTTATATTTTATGTTTCGAGTTATGTAAGCGATAAGGATACGGTTAAAGTTCTTTCTTCGGTAAACGATTTATATGAATGGTATGCCAGTGAAGTAAAAAATATTAATATGCAAAATTCGGAAGCATTAAAAAAGCTCAGCGATTCCTTAGTTGCAGGATCAAAAAATGAATTTGAAAAAGTAAAAAAAATATTTTATTGGGTGCAGGATAACATTAAATACATTGCCTTTGAAGATGGTTTTGGCGGACAAATACCCCGCGAAGCAAATGCTATTTACGAAAAACGTTATGGTGATTGTAAGGATATGGCCAGTATTATAACACAATTGCTTAAAGTGGCCGGTATTAAATCATACTTAACATGGGTGGGTACGCGAGATATTCCCTATAGATATTCTGAAATTCCCACTCCTTTTGTCGATAATCATATGATTGCCGCTTATAAAGATACAACCGGAAAAATTTGGCTTTTAGATGGTACAGGCAAAAATGCGCCTATTGATATGTACACATCCATGATACAAGGCAAAGAAGCTTTAATTGGTTTGGATAGTACTAAATATGAACTTTTTGATATACCGGTTATGCCTAAAGAAAAAAACAGGTTTTATGACAGCATTCATATCGAACTAAAAAACCAGGTTGTAAAAGGCAATGGGCAGTGGGTTATTAACGGTTATCCTAAAATACATTACGATTATTTATTATCTAACCTTACCGAAAAAGAGTTTAAAGATGAATTAAAAGAAAAATTAAACAAAGGCAACAACACGTTTAGTATTGATAATTATACAATTGCCAATGCCGATAAAAGAGATGCACCAACGGTTATTAATTACAGTTGCAAAATTGATAATTACGTAAAATCATATAAAGATGAAACATACTTTAATTTTAATTTAGATAAAGATGAATTAAAATATATAATTAACGAATCACGTGCCGATATCCCCATTGAGTTAGATAACACATTATCTAAAACAGATTGTGTTGTGCTTGAAATTCCGACTGATTATATGGTAAGTTATGTGCCCAAAAACGCTTCGTATGGCAATAATGATTTTGGATATAAAATTGAATATGTGAAAAAAGAAAAATCGTTGGTAATGAATAAATATTTTTATTGCAACAAACTAATGATATCTAAAAAAGATTTTGAAGAATGGGGTAATATGCTTAAATCTTTAAATGAATCGTACAAAGAATCTATTATACTAAAACATAAATAATTATGCTAAACGCAAAAAAATGGAGTTGTTTACTATTGTTACAGTTAATTTTAAAAACAACTAACGGACAGGATTTGTATTACAAATCGATTTCATTAGATAAAAACCCTAAGGTTACTTCTGCCGATAAATTAGATCAAAGTGAAGGAGAAATTATTTTAAAAGATTCCACTACTATTGAATATACCTACGAAAAATCGGGCGATTTAGTTGCGTATTTTACCCGCTATAAAAAAATAAAAGTTTTTTCGGATAAAGGAATTGAAGATAATAATAAGGTGTACATCCCTTCGGGCGGGGTTATAGAGTTTATGGATATAAAGGCAAGAACTATTTCTTCTGCCAATAAGGTTACCAGTATAGAAAGCAGTGCTATTAAGGACGTTGATGATGTTGAAAACAAAGGTTCTTATAAAATGTTTGCTATGGAGGGAATAGAAAAGAACAGCGAGATAGAATATTTATATACCTATAAAAGAGCTGCCAATTATTTTGGGACAGAATATCCTCAAAGTAAAATTCCACGTTTAAGCTATGGTTTTAAAATAATTTCACCGAGCAATTTAACATACGAGGCAAAATTATATAACACCGGTTTAACTACTGTAAAAACAGATACACTTAGCAACGGAAAAAATATTGTTTCGGTTTCTCTTACCAATATACCTGGGTTAAAAGATGAATTATATTCTTTCTACAAATCCAATCTTATTCGTGTAGAGTATAAGTTAGCATACAACTCTGTGCGTGGCAAAGCAAGGCTGTTTTCGTGGGATAATGCGGCAGACAGATATTATCATGCTATGTGCATTTTTGATAAAAAAGAAATATCGGCCACTAAT
>DATFTU010000446.1:0-2138 GCA_035261565.1 Bacteroidia bacterium | reverse complement strand
TCATTTCGAAATGACGGCCAACTACAATATCTTTATTACCGGTAGTAGTAACAACAATGTCAGCAATTTTAGCTGCGTTATCCATTTTCATTACCTGATAACCATCCATTGCAGCTTGTAACGCGCAAATTGGGTCGATTTCGGTAACAATAACACGCACACCTTGAGATGATAATGATTGTGCCGAGCCTTTACCTACATCGCCATAACCTGCTACAACAGCCACTTTACCTGCCATCATAACATCAGTAGCACGGCGGATAGCATCAACTAACGACTCGCGGCAACCATATTTATTATCGAATTTAGATTTAGTAACCGAGTCGTTTACGTTAATAGCCGGTAACAATAAAGTACCTGCTTTGTAACGCTCATGTAAACGATGTACGCCGGTTGTAGTTTCTTCTGATAAACCTTTAATGCCAGCAGCCAATTCAGGAAATTTATCAAATACCATATTAGTTAAATCGCCTCCATCATCTAAAATCATGTTTAAAGGCTGGCGGTCTTTACCAAACCAAAGGGTTTGCTCAATACACCAGTCAAACTCTTCAGCAGTCATACCTTTCCAGGCATAAACCTGAAAACCTGCCGCGGCAATAGCAGCAGCAGCATGGTCTTGTGTAGAAAAAATGTTGCAAGAGCTCCAGGTAACTTCAGCACCTAATTCGGCAAGTGTTTCGATTAAAACAGCCGTTTGAATTGTCATATGCAAACAACCTGCAATACGGGCACCTTTTAATGGTTTAGAAGCACCATATTCTTTACGCAGCGCCATTAAACCCGGCATTTCAACCTCGGCTAATTTAATTTCTTTACGACCCCACTCGGCCAGGGATAAATCTTTTACTTTGTAAGGCAAGTATTTTTCTACCATTGTGTTTGACATGTTATATAAATTTAAATTTGTTAAAAATTTTACGGTGCAAAGGTAACTTTTAGCCAGCTAAAATACAAATATGAAATTTGAAGAAAATAGCCCAAAAATTGAGTTTTTCAGCCTATCTGAGCAACTAACCCTTGCATTACTTAATTTAAATGAATTTGCCGAATATTATAAACTAACCGATAAAAGAAGTATTGAAAAACAGGCCGCACTTTATGTGGCAAAGGCCACTTTAAAAGACAATGCTGCTGAAGTTTTATACAGAGAAAGCGGGAAACCTTATTTGGAAAGCGGGGTAAAAATATCCATATCGCATTCGTACGATTGGTTAACAGTGTTGTTTTCTTTTAACGGAGCAGAAGTTGGAATTGATATAGAGAAAGTACGCGATAAAATTTTAAATATTAAAGATAAGTTTTTAGCGAAAAAAGAGCTGGAACATTTAAAAAATGCACCACCCGAAAAATATACTATTTATTGGGGCGCTAAAGAAGCCATATATAAAGCTTTAGATATAGGAGGTTTAATTTTTGCCGAGCAAATTTTTATTAAAGATTTTACTTATTCACACACAGGCGGTAAAATATATGCCGTGGTACACAATTTGTTTGAAGAAAAAAAACATACTTTGCATTATAAAGTTTTAGATAATTATATTTTAGTTTATACAGATAATAAAATTGAGTAACATTTATCAGAAAATAATTTCGGCAAATAAAAAAAAACAGGCTCAATTAGCCGTTTTAATTGACCCCGATAAATTTAACCCCGAGTTAATTAAGTTGGCTAACCAATGTAATGTGCACTATTTTTTTGTAGGAGGTAGCGAGCTTACCAATGGCAATATTGAAAAAACGATTTCTACTATTAAAAAACTTTCAAAAATTCCAATAATAATTTTTCCGGGAGATGAAAAACAATTGAGTGCTAAGGCCGATGCCGTTTTGTTTCTATCATTACTATCGGGCAGAAATCCAGATTACTTAATTGGCAAACAGGTTTTAGCAGCTCCTTTTATTAAGCAAAAAAAATTAGAATGTATATCAACTGCTTATATTTTAGTAGATGGAAACAGAAAATCGACTACACAAAAAGTAACTAATACCAAACCTTTAAACGATACCAAAACTATTATAAATACCTGCTTAGCCGCTGAATTATTAGGTTTTAAAACCATTTATTTAGAAGCAGGAAGCGGTGCAGAAAAAAACATTAATGCAACCCTTGTTAAAAAAGTAAAACAAAGTATTGC
>DATFTU010000445.1:0-3809 GCA_035261565.1 Bacteroidia bacterium | reverse complement strand
TCATTTCGAAGGAGGCACGACTGAGAAATCTGTTTCTAAACGGATTTCTCCCTCTGGTCGAAATGACAACGCACAGGCGAAATGATAAGATGTAATAAATGAAAACCTACTCATATATACTACAACCTTATAAGGGCATGAGCACACGGTTTGTTTGTCCGGCATGCAAAAAACCAGCTAAAACTTTTACCCTTTATATTAGTACCGAAACCAATCAGCCCCTGCACCACACCGTAGGCATATGCAACCGCTTTAGCAAATGCGCTTACCACTACACACCCAAACAATATTTTATTGATAATAACATTGCATATACCAAACCCGTTTATTGCACCCCGCCTGCTCCGTTTAAACAACAAGCCATATCGTATATACCCGATGTTGTTTTTGCAGCCAGTTTAAAAGAGTACAACAAAAACAATTTTGTACAATTTTTAAGCCGCTTGTTTAGTGCCGATGTAGTTACAAAACTAATACACAAGTATTACATTGGCACGGCTAAATACTGGCAGGGCGCCACCGTTTTTTGGCAGATAGATATGCGGGGCAAAATACATACCGGCAAACTAATGCTGTATAACCCCGCCACAGGCAAGCGGGTTAAGCAACCCTACAACCACATACAATGGGCACACAAAACAATTGGGCAGGCACATTTTAATTTACGGCAATGTTTGTTTGGCGAGCATTTGTTAGCCAACAACAACCAACCAATTGCCCTGGTAGAAAGTGAAAAAACCGCCCTTATAGCCAGCGTTTATTTTCCTAATTTTATTTGGCTGGCCGTTGGTAGCCTTAGTAATTTAACGCTGCAAAAATGCGCCGTACTAAAAGGTAAATCGGTTACGCTTTATCCCGATTTAAATGCGTTTGAAAAATGGAACGCCCAAGCAAAAGAGCTAACAGCTATTTGCGAAATTACCGTATCGGATTTACTGGAACGTAACGCCACCTCAGCACAAAAACAACAGGGCTTAGATTTAGCTGATTATTTGGTGGCACACAAAAAGTAGTATCTTTATTACACGTTTATCGATGCCGCCATGCCAATAGCAAAAAATATACTTCTACTTCTGGTACTTGCTTTTGTCATAAATGCTTGTAACAATAATCCGCCCAAAGAAAACAAAGTAACTGTAACAATGAAACAAATCGACCTTGTTGCGCCACTTGTTGATAGTGTAGAAACCACCTCCCTTGATAATTCAAATCAGCCTTCAAGGCTTTTCATTGATATGACAAACTATTTAGATAGCATAGGATTTACTTATGACACAATGAGGATTAAAAAAGTAAATTATTTTAACAATCATGACTGTTTTATTTCCGATACAAAAGTATTTTATAACCTGACCCCTAAAAAAACAATGGTGTTTAGTACGCTTCGGTTTATTCAAACGTGTTGCAATATAGATACGGCTACGATTAATTTTTCTGTTTTTAAACCCGTAAAAAATATTTATGGGTATTTCTATTCTGAAAAAATTAAATCAGACGATTTTATCTGTGACGGTGTTATTGAAGAGTGGCAATTTTCATCTGATAAAGAAGCGGATAACGCGGCAATTGAAATAAACAGGATAAAGCGATGTGTTTATTTCAATACGGCTTCATATCTTAGTAGATATGGCAAAAGTCTTTTCATTTTTCATACCAGAGCATCTGGATTCAGCCATATTCTTAAAAAAACAGTAAATCGCTTTAAAAATAATTTCAACATTATTTATCCAACACTTGATTGGGACGGCGCACGAATTAATGAATAAAACACAACCACGCCACCTCAGCACAAAAACAACAAGGCTTAGATTTAGCCCATTATTTGGTAACAAAGCCACCAGTTTAAAAACTAAGCTTAAAAAAAATTAATTGCCCGGTTCTATAAAGGTTCTTAGCCAATTCTTTGCTTTTTCTCTATTGGTAAACATTTTTGTTGCTACAGCAGGTTTATTAATTTTATTATATAACTCGCCAAGCAGCAACAAGCTTGGGTTTTTAGTAAAACAGGCAACGGCAACAGCCCGCGAAGAGAATTTTTTTTCAACACTTAATTCGCGCACTTCTTTTTTTACATTAAAAAAACCAACTCCTTCAATTAAAATACAAGATTTATTGTGGGGGTGATGATTTTCAGATACACTATTAATTTCTAAAAGAAGATCCACATCAAATGTTACATTTTCCTTTATTAATATTTCGTAAAAATCAACGCTATGAAAGGTCAGTTTGTATTTATCGGTTTCAATTATTTTTTCGGGTGTTTCCACAGCGGCAAATTTCTTGTTTATTTTACAATTAGTTGTAGAATAAATTTCTCAGGATAAAATTTTTAATTGCGCCTAAAAAATATTCCAATAAAAAAAGGGCTTAGATTTAGCCGATTATTTGGTGGGGATTAAATAACAGGGCCCCTTAATTACTCCTTAGAATTCTCAATCTTTAACTCAACACGGCGGTTTTTTTGCATGCCCTCTAAGTTGGGCTTTCCGTTGGGTAATTTGTTTTCGGCCACGGGCTGAGAGGAGCCATACCCTTTAGCAATTAATTGTTTTGCAGGTATGCCTTTTTTGGTTAAGTAAGTTACTACTGCTTTGGCACGGTCTAACGATAGTTTTTTGTTGGTGGCAGCACTTCCTGCATTATCGGTATGGCCCGATACTTCTATTACCACATCAGGGTGTTCTTTTAGCAGTTTGTAAACCGTTTCCAATTCCACTTCCGATTGTTTACGTATGGTGGCTTTGTTTTTATCAAAAAATATGTTGTTAAGTGTCATCTTAACGCCTTTTTGTATATGCTCAAGCTTAATACTCTTTAAAATTTCTACGTGCTCTGAGCCCGTTTTTTTAGGTATATCTATATTTTGCGATTGGAATAAATAACCCGGCGCTTCAAAGCTTATGTTGTAATTACGGCCACGGTCAAGTACTAAATAATAGTAACCCACATCGCTGCTGGTGGTGTAAGTTTTTATAAGCTCGCCTGTATTATTATCTTTTACAACCACCTGCACATCTAAAATAGATTCCATGTCTTCATTCGTAATCAAGCCCCCCATTGATATGGTGGTGCTTGCCTTACTTTCCATGTTCATATACTCAAACTCAACTTCTTTCTCTACCACACGGTAGGCAGAGCCCGGCAGCACATCAACCGTTTGCGATGTGGGCTGAAAACCTGTTGCCTCGTACTTAATTAAAAACTTTTTACCAAGCGGCCCCGGGTTTAGTATGGCTAAATATTTTCCGGTAACGGCATTTGGTTTACATTTTGCTACCAGTTCGTTTGTTTCAACATCAAAAATATTTATCTCCACTTTTTCGGGGCGGTCGTGCAAGCCATCAAAGGTTACAATACCTTTTAATAATACCAGTGGGTCAACCTGAATGTCTTTAGGCAAATCGGCAATGTATATATCCTGGTCGCCATAGCCACCCTCGCGTGCCGAAGAAAAATAAGCATGTATGCCATCTGCCGTTGGCACATAAAACTCATCATCATCAGGTGTATTTATGGGTGCCCGCAAATTTATAGGGGCCGAGTACGCTATATTTCCGTTTTCATCGGTAGATATAAGCGTATAAAATATATCTAAGCCGCCCATGCTGTTATGCCCTTCTGACGAGAAAAACAACTTTTTACCATCGGGGTGCAAATACGGCGAGTCTTCGTTGTACTTGCTGTTAATGGTTGAGTCTAACAAATAAGCCTGGCTCCAATGCCCGTTTGGTAATTTAGTGCAACGGTATATATCAACACCACCCAGGCCCCCCGGGCGCTCGCCCGAAAAATACATAACGCTGCTATCG
>DATFTU010000444.1:0-2118 GCA_035261565.1 Bacteroidia bacterium | reverse complement strand
ATATGGTATAATGTTTTTATGGTTTCCATTTATAATTTCAAAAAACTCATTAAAAATTGCGGCGTAATTGCTTTCTATTAATTTTTTCCAGGGTTTATTTTCAATATCAAACAAAAAAGGTTCGTCGCCATTATATATAGCATTTTCTGCAAACGAGTACCATTGTTTGGGCTTATTCATATTATAATACTAAGGTAAAATCATAAACCTAAAGAATTTGCAATAATGTTTTTTTGAATATCATTTGTACCCGAATATGTTTTAGACGCAATTGCATCTCTCACAAATCTCTCCATTTCGGTGTTAGTAAGATACCCACTTGCCCCAAATACTGACTGAGCAGAATTACACACTTCATTAAGGGCCTCGCTTACAAACAACTTTGCTGAAGATGCATGGATAGAAATTTGTTTAGATTTTTTGTCGAGCTCATTAGCAGCTTTATAAACCATTAACCTTGAAGCCTCAAGTTTAACCTGCATATCAACAATCTTGTGGGCAATAGCCTGATTTTTGCCTATAGCTTGGTTATTTATTTTTCGATGGTTTACGTACTCTATGCATTGCTCAATAATACGCTGCATGGTACCAACATGAATGGCACTTAATAAAGTGCGCTCCCAGTTCATAGACTCTAAAAACATAACAGAGCCCGAGCCTTCTTTTCCAAGCATTGCGGCATTATTTATCAATACATTATTCAATTCTACCTGCCCCATGAGGCAAGTACGTAAACCCATTTTATCAAATGGGGCTGAGCAGCTTAATCCTTTTGTGTTTTTGTCAATAATAAAAGCTGATATGCCCCCATAAAACCCTTTCTCTGCATTAGTTAAGGCATATAGTATAATTATATCTGCCATAGGGGCATTAGATACATAAGTTTTAATCCCATTAACTACATAACCGTCTGTATTTTTTAAAGCTGTTGTTTTTAAATCAAATACATTTGAGCCGCTCTCACTCTCTGTTATGGCGTTTGCAGCAATTATTTCCCCGCAGCTTATTTTTGGTAAATATTTATTTTTTTGTTCTTCACTTCCATACAAAACAATTGGTACGGCACAAGCTAACAAATGTGCACCAATGGCAAAACTTAATCCTCCGTCCGTGCATCCATAACCTAGAGCTTCTAAGGCTATAGCTGATGAAATAGCATCTAACCCCATTCCTCCATTTTGTTTGGGTACGCATAAGCCTTGCAATTGCAACCCGCCACATTTTTTCCAACTTTCTATTGAAAACTGCTGCGTTTTATCTCTTTCAATAACACCAAAATTAAGCTCTTTTTTTGCGAAAGCAATTATGGTGTTATATAGTTTCTTTTGTTCTTCGGTATACGTAAAATCAATCATTTAAAGCAATGCTAATTGGTTATAATTTATTTTATGTGTTGATGTTTTTGGTAATTGCTCGTAATATTTAAAACTATCGGGTATCATATACCCGGGTAAAACAGTATTGCAGTATGCCAATAAATCTATAGCTAATGATGAAGTATTTTTTGCCCAAACAATATGCGCGGTAATAATGGTATCAACCTGGCTGTTTACACTTTTAGCTGTTACAGCAACTTCGGCAATATTATTATTTGCCGCTAAATTATTTTCAATTTCGTTTAACTCTATACGGTACCCATTTCGTTTAACCATTCTATCTTTTCTTCGCAAATAAACCAACTCGTTTTCACTATTTAGCCATACTATATCGCCTGTATGGTACCAATGTTTTCCATTACTATCAGTCTCTATAGATATCCTTGTTTTTTCAACGTCGTTCCAGTATCCGCTCATCAATGAGCTTCCGGTTATTAATAACTCCCCCTCATTTTTTCTTCCTTCATTTGTTTTTACAATTTTATATTGTGCGTAATTGCAAACCTTGCCAATTGGATAGGGTTCTTTTATATCATCCGAAATTATATCCGGTATTTTAAACCATGTACAAACATTGGTTTCAGTAGGACCATATAAATTATAAAACTCTACAACCGGTAATTTGTTTTTTAAGTTTTTTAAATTTTTGATAGAAAAAACCTCTCCTGCAAAAAGAACTAATCGTAAATTTTGATAGGTATACTTCTCCATTTTTCCATAAGTGCCTAAATACGACAATGCA
>DATFTU010000443.1:0-4598 GCA_035261565.1 Bacteroidia bacterium | reverse complement strand
AATTGAGTTGACCCGCCATTTATACGGTAAAATTTTTGCATGGTTACTTTTACCGACCCTAATGGTTTTAATGAGTCGAACTGTTGCAATAAATAGTTATCTAAATCTAAAAAAGATTGCACAGTACCCTTGCCAAAACTTTGGGTACCTATAATAACTCCACGTTTATAATCTTGCATGGCAGCAGCCATAATTTCAGATGCGGATGCGCTGTTACGGTTAATCATAACTACTAATGGACCATCATAAATCTGGTCAGGGTTTTTATCATCTAATTCATCAATTTCGCCTCCTTTTTTACGTACCTGTACAACCGGACCTTGTTTAATAAATAAGCCCGCCATATCTACAACTTCTTGTAACGACCCACCGCCATTATCACGCAAATCCAATACAATGCCATCCACTTTTTCATCTTTAAGTTTAAATACTTCGTTTTTTATATCCTGAGCGCAATGGTGTGCACCATTACGGGCAAAACTCCCGCTATAAAATGATGGAAGCCTGATATACCCAACTTTATTTTTTTCGTTTTGAATAACGGCAGAATGAGCAAAGGTTTCATCTAATTCAATAATATCTCTGATAATTGGAATAACTTTTATAGAACCGTCAGCTTTTTTTACGGTAAGTTTTACCTCGGTTCCTTTTTTACCTTTTATTAATTCAATAGCGTCGTCAATATCCATTCCAACTATATCAACAGGTTCTTTATCACCCTGCGCTACTTTTAAAATAAGGTCTCCTGCCTTTAAATCGCCTTGTTTGTAAGCAGGCCCTCCTATTACAAGCTCGCTTATTTTTATATAATCATCTTTTTGCATTAAACGGGCTCCAATGCCTTCTAACTGACCACTCATACCTTGGTCGAACATCTTTTTTTCTTTTGGCGGAAAAAATTCGGTATGCGGGTCATACATGGCTGTTATCGTATTTACATAATCAGCATACCTGTCTTTTTTGTTTTGTTTTTTTAGCCGTTTAAAAAAGTCGTCGTAGTTTTTTAAAACTTTAGCGCGGGCTTCAACTTCTAAGCTATCAAATGGTTTAATAACCGCATCGGTATCTCTTTTAGCTTTTACTTCTTTAATTTTTTCCTGGGCTAATAACAACTCGTTAAGCCTGGCAATGGTTAAGTATTGTAGTGTTTGCCTCCACCTGTCTTTTAATTCAGCTTCATTTTTTGCAAAGCTTAATTTTTCGCCATCGGTTTCATACTCTTCATTAATTTTATAATCAAAAGGCTTTGATAGTATTTCTTTATACCAGGCTTCTTTTTCTAAAATTCTACGGCTTTTTAATTCATTCGATAAATTAAATAATTCAAATGTTTCAGCCTTAATTTGGTCATCAACTTTAGTTTTATATTTAGCCATATTATCAACATCGGCCTGCATTAAAAATATTTTTCTGTCATCAAGCCTTTTGATATACAAATCAAAAAATTTAACCGAAAAATTATCATCAATTGTTTGAGGCTTATAATGCGCGTTATCCAATCCGCTCATTACAATATCAAGTATAAGTTGGTTTTTATCGAAAGCTAATTTAACTACCGAAAACGACAGCAAAGCAATACCAACAGCTACAACTACGGGTTTAAAAAGTTTTTTTCGCATAATAATTAATTGTCTTTAAAGTTAACGAAAACTTAGCCGTGTTATTGCAAAATTAGTAGGAAAGAAAATTAAATAAAGTTAAACGGTTTTAAACCAGTATTAGATAACAAATGTTAGAATTTAGCCTTGGTTGTACGTCGGTGTTTTTTACTTTTTAAAACATAGCCAATTTTTATTTGTAGGGCAAAATACGAGTCTTTATCTCTTTTATAACCACGTTGTGCTCCGCTTCCGTCGCCATTTGGTGCAGTAGCATTTGGTATAGTGCCTAAGCTTGGGTCGGCTAAAGCAACTGCAATAGGGCCTTTGTATTGCATTAATTTAGCTTTATCATAATATGTAGTACTAACCCCATCAATATAATCGGTAAATGTTTTTCTGAAAATATACTCTATACCAACCGACCATTTTCGGGCAATGGTATATTTAAATCCTAAACCAAACGGAATAGAAATTGATATGCGCGAAAACTGTTTGGTGCCGCCAGGTAAACCCTGCCCTTCTAAACTATAATCGTGTATATTATACCAGTTGCCACCTAATTGTTCTTTCGGGTTATAATAAAATACTCCTATACCGGCAGTTAAATAAAAGTACGAACCGTAGGAGTGATAACGGCGAATTAATGTTTTTTTGATTTTATACCGGTTACCGTGTTTATCAAATGAAAGTGCAAACTCTACATTTTCGCTAAATTCAAAAATATTCGATTTAAAATTCAGGTTTCTGTTATGCCTGAATGGCTCAAGGGTTAAAGCATCGTTTCCGCTAACCTGCATAAAATCAAATTCGGTACGCGATGCCCATTTTTTGCTTAGCCTATGCCTGTAACCAACATTCCAGGCAGTTTTAGTAAGGCTTGGTTCTATATCAGCGTAACTATAATGTGTACCAATTCTGTTCAACCCTCCTAAATCACCTAAAAAGCCGGCAGCTCCGCCACCAAAATAAATTTCCCTTTGCTCTTTTTTCCATGAATCTCTCTTTGCGAAATACTGTGCAAAAACTGAATTATAAAAAAATAGTAAGAAAATAAATATTTTTACACCCTGCCTGTTTAACATTTATAATTAAAGGTACGAAAATATAAAATAAAATTGTTACGATAATAAGCCAATTTTAAGATTATATTAAAAAATTATACCTGTTTATTAACTATTAATAATCAAAAAAAGGGGACTAGTCCCCTTTTTTACCCTTTAAATTTTAAAACCTATTATCGGATAAGTTGGAAAAAGCCATCTTTTACCGTTGATTTATTCAGGTTATCAGTGTATGTAATCAGGTAATAGTAAGTGCCATCGGTACAATTAGAACCATTTTTAGCTTTTCCGTCCCAACCGCCATCTGTACCTGCCCACTCATGTAAAAGCAGCCCCCAACGGTCGTAAACCTTACAATCAAAATTATTTATGCCGGTTGCGTTAACCGAAAATATATCATTAATACCATCTTGATTAGGAGTGAAAATGTTGGGAATTACTATAACAGAAGGAACTAAATTAACCACTATATCAATAGTTGCGGTGTCTTTACAGCCTAAGTTATCGGTTGCAGTAAGCAACGTTTGATAATTGCCTGCAGCTGTAAATATGTTAGTAGGGTTAGTGCTTAATGAGTTATTTCCATCACCAAAAGCCCAATTATAACTTAACGAATTACCCTGAGATGTGTTTGTGTAAGTTACAGTTAAAGGCATTTGCCCCGTTAAAGGGCTTGCTGTAAAGTTTGCCTTAACCGAATCTGCAACTACTGTATAAGTTGTTGTTGCATCTCCGCAGCTGTTAATTGTATTTAAGGTGTAAACACCTCCCTGTGTAATATTAGCTGTAGTTGAGTTAGCGCTAATAGTAGTGGTTAATGGTGCAGGCCCTGTCCAGGTACCTGGGTTAGCAGCCGATAAAACAGTTGGCGCATTCATAACCCCAATACAAACAAACGTATTGCCTGTTACTGTTTGCGCAACGGGTAGTGGGTTTACATTAATAGTTATTGTAGCCGCATTAAAGCAGTTATTTGCATCGGTACCAATTACCGTGTAGGTAGTTTGTGTACTTGGGCTTACACTTAAAGGATTTACATTTGAACCCGAATCCCAAGTATATGTTTGAGCACCTGATGCAGTTAATGTTGCTGAAGAACCTGCACAAACAGCCGAACTTGCAGGGTTTGAAGCAATAGTTACCGTTGGCAATGGGTTTACGGTTACTGTTACAACAGCCGGAGCATTAACGTTTGTACAGTTATTTCCATCTGTGCCGATAACCGTATAACTTTGTGTGCTATTTGGCGATACAGTTATTGCTGGAGTCATGTCAGTTGTACTCCAGGCATATGTAGTTGCCCCTGTTGCTGTTAATGTAGCACTTTGCCCTGCACATATTGCAGATGAAGAAGCATTTATATTTACAATTGGTAAGGGGTTTACGGTTACCGATTGAGTTGCCATACCTGTACAACCTTGTGCATTAGTACCTGTTACTGTATATGTTTGCGATGATGTTGGGCTAAATGCTGTTCCATCCGTAATTCCACCTGTCCAGGTATAAGTAAGAGCTCCGTTTCCACTTAACGTAATATTATCTCCCATACAAATGGTAGCATTAGCCGGGTTAGCTGTAACAGTTATACTTATTGGAGGGGCAATGTTTATAGTAACAGTTGCAGAATCTGAACAAGCGCCAGACATACCCTTTACAGTATACGTAGTCATAGTAGTTGGGTTGGCTGTTACAGTAGCATTATTAACCGATATGGATGTTGTACTTCCGTTTGATGCTGTCCAGGTATATGATTGTGCACCTGATGCAATTAAAGTATCTAATGAGCCAGAACACGATATTGAATTGGTTGCCAATGCAGTAACAGTTAAACTATTTACAATACTTACTGATGTTGTTGCTGTACCTATACAACCATTAGCATCGGTTGCAGATACACTGTATGTAGAGTTTACGCTTGGGCTAACAATAGTTGTAT
>DATFTU010000442.1:0-7771 GCA_035261565.1 Bacteroidia bacterium | reverse complement strand
TGTATCATCCGCGCAATACGGAAAATATATTTTGCACGCTCTTTAGCTGGCATTTTTTTCCATGTTTTTTCGTACGCATTGCGTGCGGCTTTCACTGCTAAATCAACATCTTTTTCATCGGCCTCGGCAACTTCCGCTAATTTTTCTTCGGTTGATGGAGAGTATGTATCAAAATATTTTCCTTTGCCTGGTTTTACAAATTTACCGCCAATAAATAAATCGTATTTTTTATTCAGGTGTATATGTTTGCTGTCTTCAGGTGCCGGCGCGTATGTCCAGTTACCCATTAACTCTAACGTTGGCTCGGTTACTTTTTTTTCTTTGCTCATAATTTTTTGTCTGAATCTTTTTACTTGTTGGCGTAATTAAACATCCAACGTATCCCATATTTATCAAGGCAGCAGCCCCAGTAAGCACCCCAAAACATATCCTGTAAAGGCGCCACTTCAGTCGACCCTTCCGATAATAATTTAAACAAACGCTCGGTTTCTTCTCTACTATCTGGTTCAAGGCAAATGGTTGTGTTGTTGCCCACTCGCAGGGTATGACCCATGCTTTCCATCATATCAGTTGCTTGTATTATAGTACCGCCCAATATAGGCAATGCCACATTTAATACGGCATTTGCATCTTTCTCTGAAAGCGGCGGCGCGCCCGGAGGCATCGGTGCATCTTTCATGCGCATCATGGGTGCAGAAAATTCGGTTTTAAAAACACTTTTATAGAAGTTGAATGCCTCCTCAGTGTTGCCCATAAAATTTAAATAGATGGATGTTTTAGCCATAGTATTTTTAATTATTAGTTTGCGTTTTCATTTAGTTCAAAAATTCCAAAAACATTATTATCTAAATCAATAAAGTAACCCTGCCAGCGCTGGTTTTTTACACCAAATTTTGGCATGGCAACTTGCCCACCCATATCCATAATTTTTTTCGCAGTCGCGTCAAAATCAGCAACCTGAAAGGAACAGGTAAATGCGTTTGTTCCAAACTCCATGGGTGGTGTTTTCATGGGGCGCTTTAGCAAGCCCCCCGATAGGGTTTCTGTTTTAATCTGGTAATATTCAATAGGCGCAAACTCTTGCTTTTCAAATTTCCAACCAAAAACAGTTTGGTAAAAATTCACATCTCTTTTTGGGTCCGATGATTGTATTTCAAAATATCCTAGGGTGTTCATTCCTTACTTGTATTAATCAATGCTGATATAATCTTTCGAATAGTAAACGCCTTTTGCTTCTTTCTCTAACTGCAAAATAATATCATTAGCCAAACTGCTTGCCCCAAAACGGAACCACTCATTGGTCATCCACTTAGCACCCAATGTTTCGCTTAGCATTACTAAATATTGCAAAGCACCTTTGGCAGTTGATATACCACCCGCGGGTTTCATGCCAATCATAATGCCGGTTTTGTAATAATAATCTTTTATAGCTTGCAGCATAACCAATGTTACAGGCATAGTGGCAGCCGGCTGTATTTTTCCGGTTGATGTTTTTATAAAATCAGCTCCCGCGTAAATAGCAATATCACTTGCGCGGCGAATATTATCTAAAGTCGAAAGCTCGCCGGTTTCCAAAATAACTTTTAGGCGTGCTTTGCCGCAGGCTTGTTTAATGGCTGCAATTTCATCAAACACAAAATTATAATTGCCACTTAAAAATTCACCGCGAGAAATTACCATATCAATTTCATCCGCGCCATTATCAACCGCAAATTTGGTATCAGTCAGTTTTATATCTAAAGTTGAATTACCGCTAGGGAAAGCCGTTGCCACCGATGCCACTTTTACGTTGCTTCCTTTCAGTGCATCTTTAGCCGTTTTTACATGCGTTGGGTAAACGCATACTGCTGCAACGGTTGGCAGGCCGGGTAACGAGTCGCACAAATGCATGGCCTTATAACACATTTGCTGCACCTTGCCGGGGGTATCTTTACCCTCAAGCGTGGTTAAGTCAATCATGTTAAGGGCAAGTTTTAAACCTTGTAGTTTGGCTTGCTTTTTTATGCTTCGCGTATTAAAACGTGCTACACGCTCTTCAACACTAACCTGGTCAACACTTGGCGACTGGCTAAAATTCGGAATCGTTTTTGTCATAATAAAATCAACCCAAAAGTAACAATTATTTACTAAAACCTGCATTAAAATTAGGCGCCTGTTTATCACAAAATACAGGCATCACAAGCTACATTTTTAGTTACATTCGTGCATGATTCAATTCGAAAAAATTAAACTAAAAAATAATCTTACCCTTATTATTCATCCGGATAAAAGTACCCCCATGGCTTGTGTAAATATTTTATACAACGTGGGCGCGCGCGATGAAGATGAAAGCAAAACAGGTTTCGCCCATTTGTTCGAACACCTGATGTTTGGCGGCAGCATTAACATACCTAACTACGATGAGCCTTTGCAATTAGTAGGTGGCGAGAATAATGCCTTTACTACCAACGATATAACAAATTACTACTGCACCGTTCCGGCCGAAAATTTAGAAACCGCTTTTTGGCTCGAAAGCGACCGTATGCTGAGCCTTGCTTTTACCGATAAAAGTTTAGAGGTGCAGCGCAGCGTAGTTATCGAGGAGTTTAAACAGCGTTACTTAAATCAGCCTTATGGCGATGTGTGGTTGCTGTTGCGCCCTTTAGCCTACAAAGTGCATCCGTATAAATGGAGTACTATTGGTAAAGAAATTTCGCACATTGAAAACGCGGTAATGGCTGATGTAAAAGCATTTTTTAAAGAACATTACTGCCCTGCTAACGCCATTATGGTGGTGGCTGGTAATGTAGAAAGAGAGAATGTAATTAAGCTGGCCGAAAAATGGTTTGAGCCAATTCCTGGTGGAGAAGCAACCAAACGCAACTTACCTAAAGAGCCCAAGCAAACCGAAGAACGCACCTTAACCGTACATCGTGATGTATCGCAAAATGCCATTTACAAAGCATACCACATGTGCGCGCGTATTGATGAGGAGTATCACACCATTGATATTATGTCAGATATTCTCTCTCACGGAAATTCATCCCGCTTGTATAAAGAGTTGGTTAAAGACAAAAAATTATTCTCTGATATACATGCCTATGTGATGGGCGATTTTGATGAAGGTTTGTTTGTTATTTCAGGTAAATTGAGTGATGGCGTAACGGTTGAGCAAGCCGAGCAAGGCATTGAAGCCGAACTGCAAAAAATAAAAACCGAAACCGTACCGGCCGATGAATTGCAGAAATGTAAAAACAAAACCGAGTCAACCATTATTTTTTCTGAAGCCGATGTGCTGAACAAAGCCACCAACCTGGCTATATCTGAATTATTAGGGAACGCCAATTTAATAAACGAAGAAACCGAAAAATACCAGCGCGTTACCGCCGACGGTATTAAAAAAGCAGCCAACAAAATTTTACAAAAACAAAACTGCTCAACACTTTATTACCTAAAAAAATAAAGCTTGAAAGCTATTCCGTATATAGAAACCAATTTTACTAAACTCTACTGGGGTATATGCGGACTTGTTTTTGTACTAATTGCCCTGCGTGCTTTTTTCATTCCTTTTAGCCATGATGAGGCGGCCACTTTTTTCTTTTATGTACAGAGTAACGATTATCTGCCATACCAGGCGCACATTTATACCAACAACCATGTACTCAATAGTTTTTTAGCCAACATCTGTTTTCACATAGCGGGCTCACACAGGTTTGTATTACGCATACCTAATATTATATCTTTTATCTTTTTAGCCTTGGGTGTTTTCAAACACTTCAAACATTTAAAAACTATCTTCTCAAAACTGGTACTGATTACTTTTTTTATTCTTACCATTAATTTTTTAGATTTTTTTGAGCTATGCCGCGGTTACGGTTTATCCTTTGCATTCATCGTACTCGGCTCAGCTTACCTGATAGATTATTTTCAAAACAAGAAAACCGAAAATTTCATTCTCTTCTCACTCTGCCTGCAACTGGCTTTAGCTGCCAATTTAATTTTAGTAGTGCTGTTAACTTTTCTGCTTTTTTGTGTGGTGGTATTTCAGTTTAAAAACAAAATTCTTTTTAAGCCGGCAACCATCATCACACAAATCATCAATATTCTACTCCTTATTTTTTGGATAAAATTCTCCTTCTTTTATAAAGAACACGGCTCTCTCGATTCGGGTGTGGGCAATAACTACTGGGTGGTAACATTCAAATCGCTTATGTTTTTCATTTTTGGTACTGATGCTATATGGATGCAGGTATTGGTTTTAATAGCCTTTGCAGGTATATTGGTTTTCGCTATAAAAACTTTTTTCCAATCGCCGGTTTCAATCAACAAGCTTTTTACCCCGCAACTGTTTTACATTTTTACGTTAGTTATCTTAATCATTGCCTTCTACGCGCAAAAAAAATTATTGGATGTCAATTTCCCCGAAGACCGCACAGGTGTTTTCTTCTATATCTTTTTTGTGCTTAGCCTTGCTTTTGTTATCGATTCGCTTTCTGTAAAAATTTCCCCCATACTTTCTTTTGCACTGGCCATTCCATCATTGCTGTTTTTTATTCTCACGTATAACCTGCACGATTTTTCTTCTTCATTTTATCATACCATTCCAAAATCAATGTATGATACACTGGTAAATGAGTTTAAAAAAGAAGGGCACATTATAACTATTGGCGGGCACCGCATTCGCGAAATGGATTATGCTTTCCTTAACTACCGTGGCAACTCGGTTCTTAACGGCATGGATAATTCCGAGCAAATGATTATGAATTGCGATTATTATTTGGCGCTAAAACGCGAGCAGCCTTACTACAAATATTATTACGATGAAATAGCGCAGGATAAGGTGTGGGACAGAGCCTTGCTAAAACGCAAAGAAAAAATACAGCGCACCGAAATTTATAAAATGCCTGATGTACCTAAAACCTTTAAAGGCAATGGTGAGTTTTTTGAGTTTTTCCGATTGAAAGATTCTGTTCTAAAAACACGCAATTGTATTGAGGTCGAACTCGAAATAAAATTCAACCAGGTGGCTAAGCCTCTGTGGTCTAACATTGTATTGCAGGTAAACGGCAAAAAAGGCGAACAACTTTATTACAGGCGCACACTTTTAAATTGGCTGGCCGATGATTTAAACGGGCAAACCAAACGCATTAAATTAACCACGGGCCCCCTGTCCGATAATACAGATGATGTGGTGGTGTACATGTGGAACTACAAACAGCAGGATATGGATTTTACCATCAACGAATTAAAATTATTAAAACTCACAGGCAAAGGAGTTAACGTCATGATTCCCGAATCGTATTATAAATATTTAGAAACCTCAAGCAATAAACCCTTATTATAAAATAACATTATGCTAAACCGCAAACAAGCCCCCCAGTTTAAAACTATTGATAGCATTGCTATTCAACACGCCCAAAGCTTTAAGTTAGATAACGGTATTAACGTTTACACCGTAGATGCCGGCAGCCAGGATTTAACCCGTGTTGAATTTATTTTTAAAGCCGGCATGTATTATCAGGACGCACCATTGGTTGCAGCCGCTGCAGGCGCGCTAATTGAAAACGGAACAGCAAAATACACCGCCAACCAACTATCAGATAGTATCGATTTTTATGGTTCATTTTTCGAAACCTCTGTTACACAAGATTATTCTTCGCTTGCATTATTCTCTCTTAACAAGCATTTAGAAAGCACCTTGGTTTTTGTAGAAGAGCTGATTAAAAATGCAACCTATCCGCAAGAAGAAATCAATACATACATGACTAATAAAAAGCAAAAGTTTTTGGTTAACTCACAAAAGGTGGACGTATTGGCTCGCCGTATGTATAGCGAGTTGTTGTTTGGCAAAACACATCCCTATGGCTTAGAGGTTAAAGCCGAAGACCATGATAACATTAACCGCGATAGCATCATAAATTTCTTTAAAACACATTACACTCATAGCAATTGCACCATTATTGTTGCAGGCAAACTCCCGGCTAATTTAGCGCATGTTTTAAACGCACATTTCGGTAAAGAAAAATGGGGCGCTGCCACCAATATCGAAAAAGCATACCCGGCTACACAAACCACTACACAACATATTCATTATATCGAAAAGCCCGATGCCGTGCAATCGGCCATTCGCATGGGGCGTAAACTATTTAACAAAACCCATCCCGATTATTTCAACTTTCAGGTTTTAAACACGGTGTTCGGCGGTTATTTTGGTTCTCGCCTTATGGCTAATATTCGCGAAGATAAAGGTTACACATACGGTATCGGCTCTGGTTTAGCATCTTTAGTGCATGATGGATATTTCTTTATCAGTACCGAAGTGGGTGCCGATGTTACAAAAAATGCCTTGCAGGAGATTTATAAAGAGATTGAAATTATGCAGAACGACCTTGTTCCTGCCGACGAACTGGAAACCGTAAAAAACTACATTTTAGGGCAATTTTTACGTACGGTTGAGGGCCCTTTTGCCTTGGCCGATAAATTTAGGGCCATTTGGGAGTTTGGCTTAGATTATAGCTATTACGATAATTATTTTCACGCTGTAAAATCGGTTACAGCCCAGCAATTACGAGACTTAGCAGGCAAATACTGGCAAAAAAACGACCTTATTGAACTCGTGGTCGGAAAAAAATAATACCCCCATACAATAATATAATACAAGGCACGTTATTACCTAAATGAACATCAAAAACCACATAATTGCCTATGATCAAAACTACTACGCTCTCTCAAAAAAAATCATCTTCAAAAACCAAAAAAGCTAAAAAAATCAATGTTATTGCCGACGATGATTTCGGTCCGTCTGATTTTACCATACAGAATATTTTAAACTATTCTAAAGCTTTACAGGTTATTAAACTATCAGCAGCGCAACCTGTTTTAGGGGTGATGAATTAAAACCGATTTTAGTTTTTTACTAAAATTACTCTGTATCCTTTTTAGGTATATAAGTATAGTTTACTGTATAAGGATTATCGCTTGTGTTTTTAAACGCATCTTGTGATGTATCTTCTGCAAGCTTATTTTCTTCTTCGGTGCCTTCTAACCAATAAGGGTTCGAGTCATCAATATCATCATCGTTATTTATTTCCCACGAGTACGTTGGTTGCTGTATGCCTGTTTTTCTATACACATAAGCCAAACAAACACCGGTTAAAAAACCAAACAAATGTCCTTCCCACGAAATATTTTTTCCTTCCTCAATAAAGTGTATTGCCTTTTGGTATTCACTCGGCAACACACCCCAAATAATAGTTCCGTATAAAAAAGTAACCAATAGCGATATACCAAACAGCGCTTTATGTTTTCGTATGATACCAGACACCACTAAAAATCCTGCCAAAGCATAAATCAATCCGCTGGCACCAATATGCACACTATTGTGGTTATCGCGCTCAGCAAATAACCAAACCAATACCCCGCAAGCTATGTACGATATAAAAAAACCTTTGTACGCAATTTCCCTATAAAAGTAAAACAGGCAAACACCTAAAATAAGCAAGGGCACTGTGTTTGATACTATATGCCCAAAATCGCCATGCAGCAAAGGCATGGTAAATATGCCAATTAAACCCGGTGCAGTTAAAGGTCGTAAACCAAACTCGTGCAAATTAAGTTTGTAGCTAACATCAAAATAAAATACAGCCCAAATTATCAACAAAAAAAACAACGGAAAAACCGCGCTTTGCAATAATCTGTTTTTAGAAGTATTCATCGTAAAACAACACAGTCAAATATTGTGCTGTAATTAAAATACTGACAAAATGTATTAAAAGTAAAAGCTTTGGTTATT
>DATFTU010000441.1:0-7218 GCA_035261565.1 Bacteroidia bacterium | reverse complement strand
TGTGTAATGCACACCCAAAAAAGGGAATTTAGGGTTAGGCACAGGGTAAATAAGGTTGCGTACTTTTTTTAATCCTTTTTCGGTAAGGTCGTAATAATCTCCCCTAAAGCCTACAATTTCGGCATCGCTTTTTTTGCCTTGTGCTTTAGCTAATCTATCTGCCTGTAAGCCGCCACAGGTTATAATATATTTTGCGGTGTAATGCGCATTTTGCGTGTGCACTTCAACACTATCATCGTGGTTTACAAAACTTTTTACCTCCTGGTTGGTAAGTACTTTGCTACCACTAAATTTTTGATGTATAAGTTCAACATATTTTTTAGCTACATCGGTATAATCAATAATACCGGTGCAGGGCACCCAAATACCGGCAATGCCTTCGCAATAAGGCTCAATTTCTTTTATGCGTTTGGCATCAATTAACTCAATACCCTCAACACCGTTGGCTATGCCGTTATTAAAAACTTTATGCATGTGTGCCAACTCGCTTTCGTGGGTGGCAACAATAATTTTTCCGCAAATATCGTGTGGTATATTGTGCTCTTTAGCAAAGGCAACCAACTCGCGCCGGCCGTTAACACAATTAATAGCCTTATACGAGCCCGGTTTGTAATAAATACCCGAATGTATAACCCCCGAGTTATGCCCTGTTTGATGAGCCGCCACCTCTTTTTCTTTTTCAAGTACGGCAATTTTTAGGCTTGGGTGTTTTGTGTTTAGTTTGTAAGCAGTGGCAAGCCCTACAATACCGCCACCAACAACAATAACATCAAACGAATTTTCCTGCGACATTAATTTTAATTTTTGCAAAGATAATTATATACCCCTTACTTAATACTTAATTTGTTATGTATAACATCATGGGTATAGGTTTGTATAAAAGCTTTTACTTGTTTATCACTTCGTTTAAAATCCTGAACCATGTTGTAATTTAAATTAGTATCAATTATAAAATTATATAAGCCAACCAGTTTTTCTCCGTTAAAAAGCTGTACTTCTTCACCCGAAAAATATTGATAAGCACCATTACAATAATTAATGGCAAAGCGGTTTTTATTTTGCGCGCTATCGGTTAAGTTAGTGCCAAAAGAAAAAAATGGTTTGTTGTATTTAAGCATATTTAGTGTGGTGGGCATAATATCTATTTGCTGAGCCAGCATATTATCAGTGCCTTTTAAAGCATTATCGGGGGTATAAAAAAACAAAGGTATTTTGTAAATGCCAAATTGGGTGTTATAAATATCGCCTTCTACCGCAGGGCCTGTGTGGTCGGCCACAAAAATAAACAGGGTGTTGGCAAACCATTTACTTTTTTTAATGGTATTAAAAAACTGCTGCAATGCATAATCGGTATAAGCTATACATTTTTGCACTGGCAGTTTCCCTTCGGGGAATTTGCTTTTGTATTTTTGGGGTATAATAAAAGGGTGGTGCGAGTTTAAGGTAAATATGGTACTAAAAAATGGTTGCGTGTGTTTATCTAACTCATGCGCGGTGTATTGCAAAAAGGGCTCATCCCAAATGCCCCATTCTCCGTCGTAATCTTTTTCGTTGTTATATTCGGTTCTGCCAAAGTAATTGGTATATCCTGCGGTTGAACAAAAGCCATCAAAATTCATAGTACCGTTTGTACCTCCATGAAAAAATGAAGAAGTGTAGCCTTTTGTTTTAAGCGTATTAGCCAGGCTCATTATTTTATTGTTGCTGTAAACCGTAGTTATATAATCTATACCAAAAGAAGGGATGGAGGCTGTTATGGCCGGAATACCCTCTATAGACCGCTTACCGTTAGCAAAAGCATTGGTGTAAACCAGGCTATAATCCATTAACGAGTCTAAAAAAGGCGTGTAGCTTTTTCGCCTGCCCAGTTTGGTAAACTCTTTCGAAAAACTTTCTAAAATAACCAGTACCACGTTTTTGTTTTTAAAATCGGCATCGGTATAGTTGTATTTTTTTAGTGGATTGACTAAAGTTGCCGCCTCTGCCTCGGGCATATACTTTTTTTCATCAATAGTATAAAGCACACCCGATTTAATAACGCAAAACGGCGTATTTAATATAAGAGGCGTGTATGATATTTTTACACAATTACCTGCATCAATAATACTAAGTGGTATAAGCTGTGTGCCACCGCGTATACCCAATATGGTTAAGCCGGCTATTAAAACAAAGCACAGGCTTTTTTGTAAAACCGGTTTTTTGCCACTTTCCTCTTTTTCAAAAGGAAATAAATATTTTTTTTCAATAAAATTATAAAGCCGGTTAAGTAAAACCGAAAGCAGTATAAAAAGCGCAAATAAATACCAAAACTCTTTTAAAAAGAGTGGGAGCAGGGCACTTGCATCATTCATCTCAAAAAAGAAACTAAACGTATCAGCCGTGCTACGCCTTAAAACATAAGGAAAATAAGCCGTATCAATCATATTAAGCGCCAGTGCAATCAGGTTGCTGCTAATAAAAACAACTTTAACTACGGTTCTGAATTTTTTTGATTGAAAATAAGATACCGGAAATACAACCAGAAAAATGAAAAGTGTATTTAGCATACTTGCCGTAGCAATATCAAAACGCAAACCGTAAAAAAGTATTTCAAAAAAATCGGCTGTAGTAATGCCTGCAAAATTGCTTTTGTTTAATAAGAAAAAAAGTATGCGGGTACCGGTTAAAATAAAAAGCGAAAGCAAAAAGCCCGCCAGCAAAAAGTAAATCCGTTTTTTGTATAATTTCATCAAATAATGAGCCTACAAACTTAACTAATTTTGTTTCTGTAGGTATTAGGTTAAAGGTTACCGGTTACATATCAACATTCTTTTAACAAATTGTTAAAATAGCCTTCAGTTTTAGTAAAAATGTTATCTTAGCTCAAAAATTTTTAAAATGAAGAAAATTCTATTCGCGCTTACATTGTTAACCAGTTCATTTGCCTTTGCCCAGGATGGTTGGCAACAAACCATTTATAATGGGTTGGGATATTCGGAGTTCAACAACATACAAGCCTTTAATGGCAAACTCTATTTTCCGGGCGATAGTGCCGGTGCTAAAATTACGTTGTATTCATCTTTAAACGGAGATACTGCAAATGCTACCAATGAGACAAATTTATACAGTGTTTTACAAGGCGGTACCGAAACAAGCATTTCCGGTATTACAGCCGATAACAATTATTTGTTTATAGGAACAGCAGCATCACAGTACGCATCAATTTTAAACCAGGCCCCTCAAATTTACAGAGGCGATGTTAGTGGTAATTATGTACAATATGGTAATATAAATTACTATACTTTACCGCTGGGTAATGCAATTGATACTTCGGGATATACAAATCCCTCTATGTCAAATATGGTGCTGTATTCGCCAACCGGCAGCAACGATACTATTTATTCGTTTTTTGTGCCGGGTCCGAGTAAAAATGGTACCAATAGCATTTCAGTATGGAAAGCTCCGGCAACAAGCACAACAACGCCAACTTGGGTAAACTCTACTAATTTCTCTCTTGGGTCGGGCATAACCTCTATATATGATGCGATTGTATGGAACAAGCATATCTATATAGCTGTTAACACAGCCGATTCGGGCGGAGCTATTTTACGTACAGGTGATGGGGTTAATTGGGATACTGTTTTAACAGCGGCTGCCCTTAAAAATCAAATTGATCCGGGCAACTTTCCATATGCTAATTTTACGGCTTTAGAAATTTATAAAGGAAAACTTGTAGCTGCTTTATCGGGAAATAGTGGTAATAATGGTTTTTTTCTTTGGGCTACAACAGATAGTGTGGCTGCCACACCAACTCAAAACTGGATGCATTTAACCGATAGTACGTATGGAGCTTTCTTTAATAATAATGGTATTGGCGGCATATATGATTTACAGGCTGCCAATGGTAGATTATTTATGCAAATTTCGGGTGGCGATGGTAACCCTATGACTTATTATTATTATGAAAATGGAGGAAAAGACACCGTTTTTCAGTCTTCACAAAACACGAACATAGAAAGTTTCTCTAACAGCAGTTCAACTTTCAGGTTAGCGTATTTTAAAAACCAAATTTATGTATCAGGTACAGGTTATGATGGGCCGGCTCTTCGCGTAGGTACCGGAAATAAAAAAACTAATACAAATTCTTATAAGGCAGCAGGGCCTCAAGTGCCTAATAATGTAGGGGTAACCTGGCGCTTTAATATGCTAAAACCTGCACCAATGAGTTATAGTGTATCATCCACTTCTGTTTGTAGCGGCGGCAATATTAATTTAATTAATACATCAACCAACGGAAATTATGCCGAATGGTATAATGGAGACACTTTAATTGCATCAGGCCAAATAACTGATAACCCTTATTTTACGCCTGCGTATAGTGGCACTTATAGCTTAACAATGGTTACTTACAACGGTAGCAGCAACCAAAGCCAGTTTGTAGATTCTATCTCTCAACCAATATCAATAACTGTTTACCAAACTCCTGTTGTTGATAGTATACATGCTCAGTATTTAACTGTTTGCCAAGGGCAAGACGATAGTTTAACTGCATATGTACGTGGGGGTACAGCACCTTTTACATACTATTGGTATGATGCATACAATCAAGCGCAAAACAATTATACCGTAAATAGTAATAATAATATGTCGGTAATTACACCTACTACTGTTACTAATCCTGTTCCACCAAACCCTTATATGTATATAATATTAGGCTCTGTTACTGATGCGCATCATTGTGTTGGTTATGGTGGTGGCAATGTTAACATACATGTTAATGCAGCTGATAGTTTAACAGGTTTAATAAGCGACCCAAGTAACGATTCTATAACGGGTACTGTATATTTATTTAAACGTAAAACAACACAAGTAGGCGTGCTTGATACCACAGCAACTTATACTTTAGGTTCTAACGGAAGGTATTCCTTCCCATCATTATATTATGGTGAATATTTCTTAAAAGCGGTACCTGACCCAAGCTATACCAATGATATTAGTTCGTATTACGGAACAAAAGCAAATAGGTATTTATGGACTTTTGCTGATACTATTAAACATTTTACTTGTACCGGTGGTAAAGATACTGCCAATGTGCAGGTACTTACGGTATTAACCCCAACAACATCGCCAGGGGCTCACGGTATAATAACAGGTACCATTACATCAAATTCAACATATGGCTCGCGTTTGGCTTATGGCGGTAATAATTCTACCATGGGTGCACCATTAAAAGGTATTGATGTTAAGCTGGGTAAAAACCCGGGTGGTGGTTGCGCTGCACGTACAACAACAGATAACACAGGAGGTTTTAGCTTTAACAATGTAGATACGGGTAGTTATAAGATATATGTTGATATACCAAACTATGGTATGGATAGTGTACGAGCTGTAGCAGTAACCCCTGCCGATACGGTAAGTATAAATAATAACTATTATGTTGATTCTACTATGGTGCGTGTATTACCAACCAATGTTTTAGCAGTAACTATTTGTACCGGCGATAGTTTTATGGTGGGCACTCATTTCCATAAGGCAGCGGGTATTTATAATGATACGCTTCAAACACCAAATCATACGGATAGTTTAGTAATTACAACCTTATCATTATATGCTTTACCAACTATATCTGTAACAAGTAGTACAAATACTATTTGTGCAGGCGATGTGGTCACTTTAACGGTTAGCGGAACTTCTGCAACATATACTTGGAGCACTACTGATAACACAACCACAATTGCGGTAACTCCAACAACAAGTACCGTTTATATAGTTACAGGAACCGATGCAAACAATTGTAAAAGCACCACAACGCAAACTATAACGGTAAACGCGTTGCCAACCATATCAATTACTGCCAGTACCAATACTATTTGTGCCGGAAGCAGTGTTACATTAACAGTAAGCGGAACTGCCACTACATATACGTGGAATACGAATAGCAATGCAACAACTGTAGCCTTTACACCAACGGCAACTTCAACCTATTCGGTAACCGGAACTGATGTAAATACTTGTACAAATACAGCTTCGCAAGTTATTACAGTAAATCAGTTTCCTGACAGTAGTGTTATAATTACATTAGGCGATGTGCTTACAGCTAACCAGGCAGGTGCAACTTACCAATGGTTAGATTGTAATAATAGCAAAGCACCTGTAAGTGGTGCAACCAGCCAAACATACACGGGCACAACAAATGCAAGTTATGCAGTAGCAGTAACCCTAAATGGTTGTACCGATACCAGTTATTGCCACTTAACAGCCTTAAGCGGTATTGCATCATTTGTAAATGGTAATTCTATAAACGTATATCCAAACCCAACCAGCGGTATGTTTAATATTGAAGTAAATAATGCTGAAAAACAAACTATGCAGGTGTTTGATGTTACAGGTAAATTGGTGCTTACTCAGGTTATACAACGCGGTAAAACGTTTGTTGATGCAAGCAGTTTACCAAATGGAGTTTATAATATAAACATTACAAGTAACAGTGGCAACATAATAAACCAGCGTTTGGTTATTACCAAGTAATTTAAAATGTATAAAAGCAAAAGCCCCGTAAAATTTTTACGGGGCTTTTTTATTTAGCAAAATAGTAAGCTTATTTCTTAATCCGTTTATTCGAGAATTTTTTAAAAGGTTTTCTTTTTTCTTTTTTTTCAGGGGCATATTCGGGTTGTGCGCCCAGTTTTTCGGGTACGGTAAGTTTGGTTATTTCGTAACCAATTAGGTCTTCAATTTTTTTAAATTTATATTGGTCGTGGTCGTTAATAAACGTAATGGCTGTACCGGTAGTTTCAGCACGAGCTGTACGCCCTACACGATGTATGTAATCTTCGGCATCTCCGGGCACATCATAATTTACTACCAGGCTAATAGAGTCTATATCAATACCACGCGATAAAATATCGGTAGCCACAAGTACTTGCAGGTTTTTATTTTTAAAATTGCGTAACACATCATTTCGTTCATTCTGCTCTAAATCAGAGTGAATGGATGCTGCATTAAATTTAGCACGTTTAAGTTCGCGTTCAAGCTCTTTTACTTTATCTTTTTTTGATGAAAAAATAATAACGCTGCTCATTTCTTTTTCGCTTAAAATGCCTTTTAGCAACTCCATTTTTTGCGCATCGTAAACTACATAGGCAACTTGTGTTACGCCCTCAGCAGGTTTAGAAAGAGAAATATTTATTTCTGCCGGATTGGTCAGTATTTTTTTTGCCAGCGTTCTTATTTTTGGTG
>DATFTU010000440.1:0-2496 GCA_035261565.1 Bacteroidia bacterium | reverse complement strand
ACTATTATGCAGGCCGTACCCGCCGTAGATTGTGTATTATTAACCACCAATAATGTAAAATTGGTATCTGCCTTAAAAAAAGATGCTGATTTTATACTTGCGTAAACAAGCTAAACCTGTATTTAATTGGTTGTGGCTCTTTAAATCTAATCATCAAAATATCTAAAAAAGTTTATATTTGGTGTAAACTTTTTTATATATGAAAAAAACTACCCGCCCGCTTTTATTTGCTTTACTTTTAATGAGCGTCTTCGCATTTACAACATCAGATAAGTGGTATTTATACGAATCTAAACCTTTTAGTTTTAAAGTAGAATTTCCGGATAAACCAACCGAAAAAACCAAGGTTTTAAATACAGCCGAGGGAGATTTAAATTTAAACCTGTTTGAGTATGTAGCCCACAAAACCGAAACCGAGCCAGCTTTAGTATATATTGTAAGTTATATTGAGTACCCCATTGCAACCGTTAACTCTGACGACAAAAAGAAACTAAAAGAATTGTATAAAAAAATGACCGATGATGTGGTTGCTAAAGTGCAAGGTAAGTTAATAAAAGAAACTTTGATTACTTTAGAAGGTTATGAGGGTGTTGAATCACGTATTGAAATGAAAGACGGTACTGAGTTTATTAAACTACGATCGTACCTAATTCATAATAAATTATATATGGTTGAAACAGTTACCGAAACTAAAAACGAAACCCATAAATCCATCACTAAGTTTATGGATTCGTTCAAACTTATAAAATAAGCCTACAAGGTCGCTGAAAAAGTTTATATTTGATGTAAACTTCCTTGATTTATGAAAAAAACCACTCACTCACTTTTATTTGCTCTGTTTTTAATTGGCATGTTTGCATTTACCAAATCTGATAGCTGGTATTTGGTAGAATCTAAACCCTTTGGTTTTAAAATAGAATTTCCGGTAAAACCTGCCGAGCAAACAAAAGTTATAAACTCAGAACTTGGCGAATTAAACATGAACATGTTTTTATACGATGCATCAAAAGCAAAAGACGATAATTTGGTGTACCTGGCAAGTTATACTGAATACCCTAAAGATGCTGTAGATTCTGACAATAAAGAGGTGCAAAAAAAAATGCTTAGAAGTGGGATTGATGGTGCTGTAAACAATGTACAGGGTAAGTTATTATCCGAAAAAATTATTACACTGGATGGCTTTGAAGGCATAGAAGCCCGTATTGATTTTAAAAACGGCATGGCTATTATAAAAATGCGTATGTATTTGGTACATAACAAAATGTACATACTTGAAACTATTACCGAAACATCGAAAGAATCTAATAAATCGGTTAGCAAGTTTTTAGACTCTTTTAAACTATTTAAGTAAGCAGGTTTCTCAATCCTTTTTTATCTGTTTCTGCGTAAATTCCCGGTTATTTTTTTGTTAATTAATTGCCTCGTTTTGTTCAAAACCAAATAGCGTGTAAACCGTGTAAATGCTATATTTTTATCTGTTCAGTAAACGCGCGTAAACATGGGAATGCAGGTTAATGCAAAAGAGATTTTGTCGCTATTGTACCACAACCGGGATGTGGTTGATTTTTTATTTGGTAACCGCGATTCGGTAACGGTAAACGAGTTGCTTGGCAGAGAAGATATAACCGATGAGCAATACCAAAAGCTTATAGCCTATGATGTGTTGTATGAGCACCAACAAGTTGTCGGTTTAAACGATGCCGTAATTGCCATGTTTGAAGACTTTATGGAGATTGGCGAAGTAACACCAAGTTTTATAAACGATTACATAAACGAGCTTAAACGCAACATAAAATATTACCAGGAGGGAACCGAATACCGCTTTTTACGCAGCATAAAAAAATACCTGAAACGTATTGGTGGCGCCATTAGCAAAGAAATTATTAAGCTGCAAAAAAATGTAGATGATACCTATAAGAACGAAGGCAATTATCGCATTAAACTACAAAAACTTGAAGACTACCGTTTAAAGCGCGACACCATTATTGAGTTTATTAACCGCGCCGATGAGGTTATTGAAGAAACCCGTAAATTGTTTGAGCTTACAAATGATTTAGAGCTATATGGCATTGTATCATCATTACGAAATATTTTAATTGAGAATTTAGATTACCTGATTGAAATACAAACCGACATTACCGATTACATAAATAAAATACAATTCCAATTAGACGTTTATAAAAAAGCACAGCGTATTAAAGAGGTTAAAGACCACGGGCAACTGCATTATAAAACAAACTTTAAAGAGGTGGTACTGGGCTTAAACCCACTTGGGTTTAATGGCATTAAAGGGCCGCGTACAAAAATATCGGTTGAATTTTTATATACCGATGAAGGGCATGTGCTTTGCAGCCGCATTGCCGAAAAATATAAAATTACACGCCTTATGGCTCGCCGTTTGGCCGACAAGCTTCCGGCAAACTTTAAAGACAGTCGTGTTGAGGCCTTTGTAAAACTCGATACGCAAACACTTTTAGAAAAATTTTTAAAACAAAC